>JAOPUS010000157.1 GCA_025963345.1 Blastococcus sp.
CACTCGCTCAGTGCGAGAGCGCCGCCGCGATGCGGGCAACCACCTGCTCGGCCTCATACAGGTCGGCGGCGGTCACGAACACCACCGTCCAGCCGGCCGCCGTGAGCCGGTTCAGCCGTCGCCGGTCGGCAGCCACCTGCTGCGGCGACTCGCCGTGCCAGACGCCTTCGTACTCGACGGCGACCTTGCGGTCCGGCCAGGCGAAGTCCACCCGGGCGACGAAGCCGAGGGCGTCGCGCACGACGAACTGGGCGACCGGTCGCGGCAGTGGGGAACGGTGCAGCAGCAGCCGGAGCCGCGTCTCCTGCGGTGACCCGGCCAACCCGTCGGCAAGGGCGACCGCCTGGCGGACCTGCCGGCAGCCTCGCCCGGACGCCTCCGCCGCGACCGCGCGGACCAGGTCCAGGTCCGTGACCCGGGCATCGACGAGCCGGTCGATCAGGACGACGGCGTCGTCGAGCGTCCCGGCGCGTGCCAGGTCGACCGCCGTCGCCTCGGCCGTGGTCGTCCTGGCACCCCGCCGCACGGTGACGTGCCCGGGGCCGAGAACCCGGCGCCGGACCCTGATCCCGGGAACCCGACAGACATTCGAGCCCGGCGGGACGGTCAGCTCGACGTCGTCGTCGCGCCCGGCAGCGGGCACGCCCCACAGCACCGCGGCACTGCGGCCGGTGACCACCGCGCCGGGGACGAGAAGCCGGGACGCGGCCAGCGCTCGGAGCTGGTGGGTGACGGGGACGTCGGCGCAGGCGTAGACGTCGCGGAAGAGCGGTCGCCAGGCCGAACTCCGCAGTTCACCCGGCGAGAGCTTCCCCGCCGCGACGACGGCCGAGCCGCGGAAGGCCCGTCCGCGCAGGTCGGCCGGACGGCGTGGGGTGACGGGCATGCCCGCAGCGTGGCGAATCCGGGCTACCGGCCGCGGTCGTCATCCACAGCCCGACGCCGACTGTCGGTCTGTGGTCGTCTCCGGGGGCGGGAGACGACCGAAGGCCGACACTCGAGAACGAACGGGTCAGAACGGGTAGATCGGCAGATCCCCGCGCACCGTCACCCACTGGGTCTCGGTGAACGCCTCGATGTTGGCCATCGGCCCACCGTGGCGGGAGCCGGTGCCCGAGGCACCGACACCGCCGAACGGCGCGACGGCCTCGTCGTTGACCGTCTGGTCGTTGATGTGCACCAGGCCGCTCGGGATCCGCTCGGCCAACTGGAGGCCGGCGTAGACGTCCTTCGTGAGGATGCCCAGGGACAGGCCGTACTCCGTGCCCGCGGCGAGCTCGGCGACCTCGTCCAGCGAGGAGAACGGCGTGACCGGCGCGACCGGGCCGAAGATCTCCTGCTGGTAGGCGGGAGCGTCGACCGAGACGTCGCCGAGCACGGTGGGCCGGTAGAAGAGGCCCTCGAACGTGCCGCCGGTGCGGACGGTCGCGCCGCCCTCGACGCTGGCGGTCACCAGCCCGTGGACGCGGTCGCGCTGACCGGCGTCGATCAGCGGGCCGAGGGCCACGTGGTCGCGGAACGGGTCGCCGACCGGCAGCTTCTCCACCTTCTCGGTGAGGATCGCCGTGTACTCCTCGGCGATGTCGCGGTGCACCAGGTGCCGCGAGGTGGCCATGCAGATCTGGCCGGAGTGGGCGAAGGTGCCCCACGCACCGACCGACGCGGCCGCACGGACGTCGACGTCGGGCATCACGATCAGGGCGGAGTTGCCGCCGAGCTCGAGGTGCGCGCGCTTGAGGTGCTGACCGGCCAGCGCACCGACCGCGCGCCCGGCCCGGGTGGAGCCGGTGAAGGCGATGATCCGGACGGCGGGCTCGATGACGAGCGCCTCGCCGACATCGGCCCCACCGGGCAGGACCTGCAGGACCCCGGCGGGCAGTCCTGCCTCCTCGAAGACCCGGGCGAACATCGCGCCGCCGCTGATCGCCGTCCGCGGGTCGGGCTTGAGGATCACCGCGTTGCCCAGCGCCAGCGCCGGAGCGACCGCGCGGATCGCGAGGATGGTCGGCACGTTGAACGGCGCGATGACGCCGACGACGCCGGCCGGGATCCGGCGGGCGAAGGAGAGCCGGGGCGAGCCGCTGCGCAGCAGTTCCCCGTAGGGGTGGCTCGGCAGCGCCGAGGCCTCGTAGCACTCCTGGGCGCTGGTGTGCACCTGGAAGTCACCGAAGGGCAGGATCGCGCCGGACTCTCGGGCCAGCCAGCCCTTGATCTCGTCCGCGTTGGCGGAGAGCACGTCGCCGGCCTTGCGCAGCACGGCCGCGCGCTCCGCGAACGGGAGGGCCGCCCACGCCTTCTGTGCCTCGACCGCGCGGACAGCGGCGGTGTGCACGTCCGCGGGGGTCGCCTTCCCGACCTCGCCGAGGCTGTCTCCCGTGGAGGGCTCGACGGCGCTGTAGGTGCCGCCGCTGCCCTCGGTCCAGGCGCCGGTCCAGACCTTGCCCTGCCAGACGCCGTCCTCGAGCAGTGCCATGTCGTCTCCTTCGTCCGGGCCGCGTCGATGCGGTCCTGGTCAGTGGGGTGC
>JAOPUS010000164.1 GCA_025963345.1 Blastococcus sp.
ACCGGCTGTCGGAGCGCGTCCGCCGGGGGCTGGCCGCTGCGACGGTCGGCGTGCTCGTCCTCGCGGCCGCGCTGACTGTCACCCGGGCATGGGAACTGCGGAGGGATCTGGCCACCGATCCCTATGTCACGTACGACGCGGCCCTGGGCGGCTATCTCGACGTCCGCTTCGAGGAGCACGTGCAGCTCACCACCAAGCCCGGAACGGACGTGCTCGAGGAGTACATGGGTCTGGCCGGCTCGGTGCTCGGCCCGCGGGACGACCTCCAGGTGGACTCGGTGATCCACGCACTGGGTAGCCAGAGGCCTGCGTTCGCCGCGCGAGCGGCGCAGCCGCACGACATGGTCGTGACCTCGACGCCGGAGATGAACCAGTTCGTCTCGTGGAGCATCAGCGCGAACTGGTGGTTCTACCGGACCCTGTTCCAGTCCTACCGCCCGACCCAGACCTCCCCGTCCACGATCGTGTGGACACCGGCGGATCCCGCTCCCTGGGCGCCGGTCGAGTGCCGGGTGACCGACTCGGGCGTACAGCTGCAGACGGCGACCCCGGGCTTCTACGAGGTGACCGTCCGCTACCGGGGACCGGGCCGGAACGCGCGCGCCTACACCCTGCTCCAGAACAACATCAACATCGCGGTCGGGGCAGACGGTTACGTCGCGCTCGATCCGGGTGCCGAGTCACAGCAGGTGCCGGTGTACGTGCGCGAGGCGCCCCGGTCAGGGACGACCTCGCTGGCGGTCAAGGACGTGCGCGGCGGTGACGACGGGGATCCCCTGACCGACTTCCTCGGCTGCTCGGGCAGGGCCGTCAGCGTCCCGGACGGCGCCGAGACCGTCTACCTGTACAGCGGTCTGGCCCTGACCGACGCCACGTGGCCCTACCAGCCCACGCCGGTCCGCCTGACCGATGACACCTGGACGAGTGGCGTGAACAACGCCGACGCCGCGTTCTTCGTGCCGGACTCCCAGCAGAACCTGGACGCGCTCGAGGACGCGACGAGGGTGCGGTTCTCCGACGGCGAGGTCCGCAGGATCACCTCGGTCGTCCGGACCTCGCCCTACATCAACGTGTACCTCGACGGGCCACCGCTGGACCCGGAGACCGCCGGCTACCCGAACGTGTTCGAGCTGCTCCCCTGACCGCGCGGCAGCCGTCGACGTCTCAGACGATGGCGCTGGTGCCGGTCACCGCTCGTCCCACGATGAGCGTGTTCACCTCGCGGGTGCCCTCGTAGGAGTAGATGGCCTCGGCGTCGGCGACGTAACGGCCCACGTGGTTCTCCAGCAGGATCCCGTTGCCGCCCATGAGCTCGCGCGCCCAGCCGACGGTCTCCCGCATGCGCACCGTGCAGAAGGCCTTGGCCAGGGAGGCGTGCTCGTCGGTCATCTGCCCGGCGTCCTGCAGTTGTGAGAGCCGGGCGCACATCGCCGCGGATGCGGTGATGTTGCCGAGCATCCGCACGAGCAGGTCCTGGACCAGCTGGAACTCCACGATCGGATGGCCGAACTGCTCGCGCCCCATCGCGTAGCGCAGCGCGTGCTCGTAGGCGCCGCGGGAGCAGCCGACTGCGGACCAGGCGACCCCGGCGCGGGTCAACCGCAGGACGTTCGCGGTCTCGCGGAAGCTGTGCGCCTCCTGCAGCCGGTTCTCCTCGGGCACCCGGACGTCCTCCAGGGTGATCAGCGCGTTCTGCACCGCCCGGAGCGCGATCTTGTCCTCGAGGTCGACGGCGGTGAAGCCGGGTGTGTCCTTCTCGACGACGAAGCCGAGCACGCGGTCGGTCTCCTCGTCGCGGGCCCAGATGATGATCAGGTCGGCGAAGCTGGCGTTGCCGATCCACTTCTTCCGGCCGTTCAGCACCCAGGTGTCGCCCTCGCGGCGGGCCGTCGTCCGCAGGCCGCGGGCGACGTCGGAGCCGGCCTCGGGCTCGGTGAGGCCGAAGGCGCCGATCAGCTCCATCCGGGCCATCGGCGGGAGCCAGCGTTCCTTCTGTTCCTCGGACCCGCAGAGGTAGACCGTGCCCATGGCCAGCCCGCCGTGCACGCCCATGAACGTGGCCATCGACGGGTCGCCACGGGAGAGCTCCATCGCGATCATGCCGTCGGTCAGGGACGACCGGCCCGGGCAGCCGTAGCCGGTGTACGGGTTTCCGGCGATGCCCAGCTCGGCCAGGCCGGGGATGAGCTCCAGGGGGAACTTCCCGCGGGTCCAGTAGTCGTTGATGACCGGCTCGACCTGCTCGTCCATGAACGCCCGCACCCGGTGCAGCAGCGCCCGGTCGTCGTCGTCCAGCAGGGCCTCGAGGTCGTAGAAGTCCGAGGTGACGATCTTCGGTTCGGAACTCACCGGCGGGCACTACCCGAGCGGAGCAAGATCAACACACCGGGGGCGCAGCCGGCACCCCGACGCCGGAACCAGGGACGGATCCGGGTGTTCCCCGATGGTCAGGGGGTCCGGCGCTCGACAGGCTTCTGGGCATGACATCCGCACCGTTCTCCACCCCACCGCCCGTCGACCAGCCGGCCGTCGACCAGTCGCACGTGCGTCCGCAGCTGCGTCGCAGTGGCACCGAGAAGATGTTCGGTGGCGTCTGCGGCGGTCTCGCCGAGTACAGCGGCATCGACCCGTTGCTCTGGCGGGTCGGCTTCGTCGGTCTCACCCTCGCCGGTGGCGCCGGCGTGATCGTCTACCTGCTGTTGTGGGTCCTCATGCCGTCCGGGCCGCTCCGTCCGGGCGACAGCCCCAGCGCGGTCGACCGACTCGTCGACCGCCTGCACGCCGCGGCCTCCGGTACCCGCGCCATGCCCCCGCGCGACTGACCGCAGCCGCAGCGCGCCCCCGGGCCGGAAGGGGCCGGGGGCGCTGCCGCTCAGGTGGTCTGCTGCGACTTGGGCTCCTCCCGCGCGTCGAGCTGGATCTCCTTCTCCGCGCGCGGCACGCCCTCCTTCAGCTCCTTGGTCCGCTCGATCTCGGCGTCGAGCTCGATGCCGAACAGCAGTGCGACGTTGATCAGCCAGAACCAGATCAGGAAGATCACCACGCCGGCGAGCGCCCCGTAGGTCTTGTTGTAGCTGCCGAAGTTGCCCACGTAGAAGGCGAAGAGCGCCGACGCGACGACGGCCACCAGGATGGCGACGCCGGCCCCGGGGCTGACCCACTTGAAGCCGCGCAGCCGGACGTTCGGCGTCGAGTAGTAGAGGACGGCGATCATCAGGGCGAGGACGACGAGCATGGCCGGCCACTTGACGACGTTCCAGGCGGTCAGCGCGGTGTCACCGAGCCCGATCGCCTGGCCGACGGCGTCCACGACCGGACCGCTGAGCACCAGCATCGCGACGATCACGGCGGCGAACAGGATGCCGATGAGCGTGATCAGCAGCTGGAGCGGCTTGAGCTTCCAGATCTTGCGGCCCTCGGGCGTCTCGTACACGACGTTGGCGGCGCGGGTGAAGGCGCCGACGTAACCCGATGCCGACCAGACGGCGCCGGCCAGACCGAGGATCAGGCCGAAGCCCGCGGTCTTGTCACTGCCGGCGAGCTGCTCGATGACGGGATTGAGAGTGCTCGCGGCGTCCCCCGGGACGACGGAGGTGAGCGCGTCGGTCAGCGTCCGGGGGTCGGTCAGCAGTCCGACGAGGGAGAGCAGGGCGACCAGGGCCGGGAAGAGCGCCAGGACGCCGTAGTAGGTGAGTGCGGCGGCCCAGTCGGTCAGGTTGTCCTCGCTGAACTCCTTCAGCGTGCGCTTGAGCGTGCCGACGGTGGTGGGCTTCGGGTCGGTGCCCGTGGGCGCGTAGTCGGCGCGGGTGCCACTGATCTGGTCGGTCTGGGGCGCGGGGTCGCCGGTGGGGGCCGAGTCGCCGCGGGCGGCGTTGTCGTGGAACTGCGTGTCCGCGGCGCGGTTCCGCGAACTGCTGGAAGCGGCCATCTGGTCCTCCGTCGGGCGGCGGGGCGGGCTGGAGCGATCGCGTCTGGGATTCCCCGGACGATCTGGTTCCATGCCGGGTACGCGGGCCGGGCGTGTCGGGACGAGGGGGACCTCGGCGGGGTGGATCGGTCGTCGAGAAGTGAGCCTGATCACACACAGTCAGGTGATGTGCACAAAGTGACGATTGAGACCTCGGTTATCGGGGAACACCGTCCCTCGACGACGTGCTCCGCCCCTGAACCCGGCGGAGCCAGCCGACAGCTTGGGGGAGAAACAGATGATGGTGTGGCCGGCCGTGACCCTTCTCGGGTTCCTGGTCCTGACCGCCCTGGTCATCGCGATGGGCACGCAGTCCACCGCCCGGTACGAGCGCGAGCGCGAGGAGCGGACCTCCGCGCC
>JAOPUS010000173.1 GCA_025963345.1 Blastococcus sp.
AAGTCCTCGGTCTACAGCGAGCCGGGCGTCGTCGACCCCGACCTCGCGGGCATCGACGCCGGCGACTCCCCGCTGACCGAGGACCAGGTGCGCGAGCGGGCGGTCGAGGCGCTGGCGCAGGAGATCCGGCTGATGCTCGACGAGGGCGTCGTGCAGGCGGTGCAGGACATCGACCTGTGCATGCTCCTGGGCGCCGGCTGGCCGTTCTGGCTGGGCGGCATCTCCGCCTACCTGGACCGGGCCGGTGTCTCCGAGAAGGTCACCGGGCAGCGGTTCCTGCCGCGCGGGGTGGCCAGCCTCCCCGCCTGAGAAAGGACCCCGTTCTCCCCACCCCTCGCACGCTCGGGGCGGTGCCCAGAACGGGGCCGACGGCCCGGGTCCCTCAACGTGGAGGGGCCCGGGCCGTCGTCGTTCGTCGGCATCAGCCGGCGAGCACCGAACCCGTCTCCAGCAGCGACTTCAGGTCGCTGAGGATCCAGGCCCAGCCACCGCCACCGCCGCCGCCCTGGTCCTCGTAGGCGCCGCCGACGACCCCGGCCACGTTGGGGGCGCCGGTCACGTCGTGGGTGACCGTGAGCCGGCTGACCCCCGGGGCCACCTCGAAGATCTCGTAGGTGAGCCGGGTGAACCCATCGGCCGCCGACGCCGGGTCCATGAGCATGCGGAAGGTCTGCACGAGCTTGCGCGGCGGGTCGACCTCCAGGACCTCTCCGTCGACGACGACGTCCGGAATGCCGTAGCCCATCTCGTCGGAGACCTTGCGCATCTCCTCCGACGCCGTGGAGCGGTAGCTGCCGCCCGGGCGGAGCTCGAAGAACTGCGGCGCGGCGTAGCCGTAGCGCGCGTTCCACTCGGGGTCGGTGATCGCCTGCCAGATCTTCTCCGGCGTCGTCTTGATGTAGACGCGATACACCTGCAGGGTCCGCTCGCCCTGTGCGGTGTCGGTCGGCTGAGTGGTGGTCATGGCCGTTCCTCCAGCTCGTGTTTCAGGTCGACGAGCGCCGCGACGTGGCGCTCGGTGTACTTGTCGATCCACCGGTCGTGGATCAGGCGGATGGGCACCGGGTTGAGGAAGTGCAACTTCTCCCGCCCAGAGCGCCGAGGGACGACCAGGCCGGCCTCCTCCAGCACCTTGAGGTGCTTCATCACGCCGTAGCGCGTCATCTCCACTGCCGACTCGAGCTCGGTCAGCGTCTGCCCGTCACGGGCGAACAGCAGGTCGAGGAGGAACCGGCGCGTCGGGTCGGCGAGCGCCTTGAACACGCGGTCGTCGTCCGTCACACGAGCAAGATAGGTGACCAAAAGGTCACATGTCAACGAATGCCGTCCTCGGGCGAGAGCGCGGGGACGGCGACTACGAGGTGAGGACGGCGGCCACGCAGAGGACGACGCCTGGAGATGCCAGAGGCGGAGTGGCGCGAACTGGTGAAGGGGACCCGGCGGTTGCGGCGGGTCCGTGTGCGCGAGGACCGCCGCTGGACCGAGGCCCGCTGACGAGGCATTGCCCCTGGAGCGGACATTCGAGACGCTGAAATGTCTTGTGGAGGGACAACGCCCCCTGCCCCGGCTGGCTAGCTCAGCGGAACTTGCTCGTGAGGCTGTCCATCGTGCGGTTCACCGAGGCGACCTTGATGTGCGAGATCCCGCCGGTCGCACCGGCGGCCAGCATGGCCTCGTGCGCCGCCCGGAGCGTCGACCACACCTCGTCGTCGTCGCCCTCGACCGTCGTGCCGAGCGCCCCGACCTCATAGCGGAGCCCGGACGCCTGGAGAACGGCGATCGCCGCCTCCACGTGCGCGTGCGGGTTCTCGGCGGTGCCCGGCGGCGACGGCGCGACCTGGATCTCGGCTATCACTGCTGCGCGCCGTCCACCGGCGTGACCGCGTGGTCCTCGGCCCGCTCGGACAACACGGCCGTCCACTCCGCGATCCGCCGCGCGATGTCCTGCTCGGTCAGCCCCACGTCGGCGAGCACCTGTCCGCGGCTGCCGTGGTCGAAGAACTGCTGCGGCAGCCCGACGGCGCGCACCGGCACGTCGCACTGGCGGTCCTGCAGCGCCTGGGTCAGCGTGGTGCCGACACCGCCGGCGCGGCCGCCGTCCTCCACCGTGACGACCAGCCGGAAACCGGACGCCAGGGCCACGAGCTCATCGGACACCGGCAGCACCCAGCGCGGGTCGACGACCGTGACGTCGATGCCGTGGTCGGCGGCCCGCTCGGCGACGGCCAGGCACATCGGCACCATCGATCCGACGGCGACCAGCAGCACGTCCGGCCGGTCGCCCCGGCGCAGGACGTCGACCGGCCCGCGCCGCTCCAGCGCGGGGATGTCGACCGGCGGCACCCCCTTGGGGAAGCGCACGACGGTCGGCCCGTCGGTGACCTCGACGGCCTCCCGCAGGGCCTCTCGCAGCGTCGCCTCGTCCCGCGGCGCGGCCAGCCGCACGCCCGGCACCACCGACAGGATCGACATGTCCCACATGCCGTTGTGCGAAGCGCCGTCCGTCCCGGTCACGCCGGACCGGTCGAGGACGACGGTCACCGGCTGCTTGTGCAGGGCGACGTCCATCAGCAGCTGGTCGAACGCCCGGTTCAGGAATGTCGAATAGACGGCGACCACGGGGTGCAGGCCGCCCATCGCCATCCCGGCGGCCGAGGTCAGCGCGTGCTGTTCGGCGATGCCGACGTCGAAGGTCCGCTCGGGGTAGCGCTCGGCGAAGGCCGCGAGCCCTGTGGGGTGCAGCATCGCGGCGGTGATCGCGACGACGTCGGCCCGCTCGGCGCCGATCCGCACCAGCTCGTCGGAGAAGGCCGCCGTCCAGTCGCGAGCCGCGGCGGTCGAGGCCCCGCTGTCGGGGTCGAAGATCCCGGTCGCGTGCCAGGCATCGATCTGGTCGGTCTCGGCCGGCGGGTAGACGAAGCCCTTGGTGGTGACGGCGTGCACGATGACCGGCCCGCCGAAGTCCCGCGCCCGGCGCAGCGCGGACTCCATCATCTCGATGTCGTGGCCGTCGACGGGTCGGACGTACTTCAGGCCGAGAACCTCGAACATCCCCTGCGGGGAGAGAACGTCCTTGAGGCCCTTCTTGATCGCGTG
>JAOPUS010000176.1 GCA_025963345.1 Blastococcus sp.
ACACCCATGGAGGGGTACACGTGCTCACACTCACGCGCAGCGTCGGCGAGACGATCCGTATCGGCGACGACATCGAGGTCCACGTCGTCGAGGTCCGAGGCGGCACCGTCCGCCTGGGCTTCAAGGCTCCCCGCGAGGTCGCGATCCACCGCGAGGAGGTCTACCGGCAGATCGCCGAGGCCAACCTGCTCGCCGCGCAGGTGACCGCCGACAGTCTCGGTGCGCTCGCCGCCTTCGCCCCCTCGGCGACTGCCACCGAGGCCACCGGCTCCGAGCCGGCCGTTACCCCGGGGACAGCGCCGGCCTGACAGATCTGCATGGCGCAACGGCCGGCTGCTTTGGCAGACGCTGCCAGCGTGTCGGTGAGGGCGCCCCCGCCTGCACCGACACGGGCAACTTCTGCCGAAGTAGTCGTCCATAACTGCGTATGACACGGCGAGTGTTGTGGCCTTCGTTGCCGAGGCATAGGGCAGATTTCCCCTCAAGCAAGTGACAGGGGGCGATCAGCATGGAACGCAGCGCATTCAACGCACAGGTCATCAACCAGGCCGAGCCGGAGACCGTGGTTGTCCACGTCCAGCTCCGCCCGCGTCGTGGTGCCACTCGCAAGTGCCTGGCCGCCCTCGCGACCCTTGCCGCCGAGCACGACGAGGTCTCCTTCGCCGTCACCGGGCTGAGCAAGGACGACCGCGTGGTCCGGGTGACCGTCGGCGTCGACCTCGGTCCCCGCACCGCGGTGGCCAAGTTCTCGCCGCAGGCCCAGGCCGCCTACGCCTTCGTCAGCGCGATCTTCACCTCGCTGTACGACCACATGCCCGTCTACACCGCCGAGCCCAGCGGTGCCGAGCGCGCCGCAGCCGCCGTCCTGATCGAGCAGGCGGCCGATGTCGCCATCGCGGCCGACGCCCTCGAGGGACTGCCGGCCGTGCCGGCCTCGCCGGTGCCGACCCCGCGGATGCCCAGCCCGTGTGAGCGCATCCCGGCCTGACGGCCTCCCGAGCGACTTCCGGGCCTCCTTCCCCGAGGCCCTCCTTCCCCGTAGGTCCCCAGGAGTACCGGTGTCCGACTACACCCTTGTCCCGACGTCCACCGCAACCGACAACCGCAACCGGGTCCGCCAGCCGCTCGTCTTCGGCGGCATGCCGGAGGCCGACGGATGGGCGCTCGCGCCCATCACGCCCCGCGACCGGGTGCATTTCCGCGTCGACCACGAACTCCCGCTCGAGGAGTTCCGCAGCGAGCTCCCCGACGGCGTCACGGTCAGCTACGACCAGGGCGACGGGCTCTACCGCGTCGACGGCGCGTGCGGGTCGGCGTCGGTGCTGGCCGACTGGATCCGTGCCTGGGCCGCCCGTCACGGTTCGTCGACCATCGGCCTGCGGGCGGAAACCGACGTCCGGCGCCGCGCCCCGCGGGACCTGCCCGCCGACTTCCTGAACGACCTGTGCCGGCACTACGGCCCGGTGAGCCTCAAGCGCCTGCAGCGGAACATGAGCACGATCCGGCTGCACCTGCCCGACCCCGACGACCTGGGGCAGCAGGTGTACGAGTGGGTGCTGAAGGCGGTCAGCCAGTACGACGAGGGCAAGGGAGTCCCGTTCGGGGCCTTCCTCGCCACTCAGCTGTCGAAGTGGGTGCACGACCTGGGCCGCAACGCCCACGGCCGGACCGCCGCCGACACCGAGCACAAGCAGCAGAAGGCGATCGCGGCGTTCATCGCCGAGAACCAGCGCCGTCCCAGTGAGAAGGAACTGGCCGCCTACATGGGCCAGAGCGTGGCCACGCTGCGACGGAACTCGCAGACGGTGGCGACCCTCAACGGGCTGCGCAACCTGCAGTCCCTGGACGGCGGCCCGGACGCAACCGAGATCCTGCTCCCGGACTCCTCCGAGGCGCCGGACGAGATCATGGGCGAGGCGGAGCAGACGCTGCTGTCGCACGCCCTGACCGCGGCGTGCGCTCCCGACCCGTCCGCCCGGCGGGACCAGCGCGCGGGCCAGCCGAACGTGCTGGGCTGGGCGACCTGGTACCTCACCACCTGGGGAGGGCAGACGAAGACGCAGCTCTCGTCCGACCTGAACACCTCGGTGCGCAACATGAACGTCTACGCCGACCGGGTCGAGCAGGCGCTCAAGGTGCGGCTGGCCGAGCTCGTCGACTGACGGGCCGCGGGGGGACGGCCGGGCTCAGCGGCCCCAGCTGCGGAGGACGTCGCGGGCCACGAAGCCCGCGCGCACCCGCTGGGGGTGGTCGCCGACAGGGACGGTGGCGATCGTCCGGCCGGAGGAGTAGTCGATGACGACGACCTTGTCCTCACCGCTGACCGAGACCCAGCACTCGTCGCCGACCGCGCCGTTGGTCGCCCAGTACGGCTTCGCGCCGACGTCGACGATGGTGGCGCGCAGGCTCTCCCGGTCGACGATCGCGGCGTAGTCCGACATCGTCCCCGCGGCGCACAGCGTCGTCCCGGCCTCGTCGATCGCGAGACCGTGGTGCGCTGAGTCCAGGACGTACTGCTCACGCAGCATCCCGAAGGTCCGGTCCGGCAACGGGACGACGCGGCGGACCGCACCCACTGCGGGTTCGCCGTCGTAGGTCTGCGTGGGGTCGGCGTCGGGCGCCTGGGTGTCGAACTCGACGAACCCGTGGAAGAACGAGACCTGCAGGTAGACGAACCGCTCGTCCGGCGCGACCGCCATCGGGCGCACCGCGGAACTCATGTCGGGGTAGCCGACCTCGGCCAGTTCCTTGCCCATGTCCCAGCGCGACTCGATCTGCATGTCGCTGTTGCGCACGATCTGGAAGACCCGCTCGCCCTTGGCGGTGTCGTATGCGGTGCCGAGCTCGGTGCGGTCGACCGGGGTGTAGACCGTGCCGATGCTGGCGTGGAAGATCCGCTCGCCGTCCCGGGTGTAGTTGTTCTCGTGCGGGGTGTCGCCGCTGGCGAACTCGCGCAGCTTCGCGCCGGTCAGGATGTCGAGCTCGTGCACCTTGTTGGCCGTCGAGTCGCTGACCAGCAGGCGCTGTCCGTCGGGTGAGACGCCCATGTGGTCGGCCCGGTATCCCTGCATCGGGAAGCGCCACACGATCGCGCCGGAGGCGAGGTCGATGCCGACGACGTCGGCGAAGCTGGGCCGGCTCACCGCCACCAGCCGGCCGTCATGGGTGGTGAACATGTCGTCGGTGTACTGGTCGTGGCCCTCGCCCACGCCCTGCTGGATCGCCAGGTAGAACGCCAGCTTGTCCGGGTGGGTCAGGATCTCGGTCATCCGCTCCGCCCGGTCCGGGATCATGTCCAGCGTCCGGACGGTCCGATGCGTGCGGGCGTCGACGACGGTCGCGGTGCCCGCCCAGTTGTTCCCCACGAACATGACGTCGCGGGGGGACGCGGCGGGGGAGCCCTGGGCCGTGGCGGCGCCCGGGGTGAGGGCGCCGGTGGTGACGACGCTCGTGGCGAGGCTGAGCGTCAGGGCGACGGCGGCAGTGCGGCGCATGGCGGAGCTCCCTGGCTGACGGTTCTGGAATGGAAACGCCCCGGACGCCCGGGGGTTACGCCGGCCCCGGCTCGGCACCGACCGAAAAGGTCACCGCGCACGGGTCGATCGGGGGCCGGCGCTGCCGATATCCACCTCGTGACACCGCACCCGAACACCCGCCGCCGCCTCGGGGCGGAGCAGCTGGGTGCGGGTGTACAGCTGATGCCCTCCGGTCGGGAGGGGCTCGGTTGAGCGCGTTCCCCGCCGGTGAGCCCCGCCCCCAGACCCTCGTCCCGCATTGGCTCGCCGGCGCGCATCGCACGCAGCTGGCCACCGCGGTCCGGGCTGCGCTGACCGGTTGCCTGATGCACCCGGTCGCCGCGATCCACTTGGAGGACGTGCTCACGGAGCTGCATGTGGCCGCCGCTCGCGACGCCGTGTGGCCGGCCTCGGCCGCCCGTGTCCGGCTGGCGACGGGCTGGGACGAGGACGTGCTCCCCGTCCGGCTCAGCGCCGCCGAGCTGGCCAGTGTCCTGGCGATACCCGACCTGCCGGCTGCCGTCCGCGCACTGCTCGGCGGCGGGACCGGCGAGTGATGGACACCCGGTTCGGTGGCTCGTCGGCCGGCCTGATGCAGCGCCTGCGGCCGACGCGGATCGGTGTCGCCGATCTGCGCGAGGTCGCCGGCACACTCCTTCCCGCCCTGTCCACCCCTCGGCTGCGGGTGGCCATGGTCCAGCGCTCGGGTGCCGGCTCCGTCGTCGTCGAGGAGGACGAGCGACAGGTACGGATGGGGCTCGGTGAGCTGGCCGACGAGATGACCCGCGCGGGCGTCCCGCCGACGACGGCCGGGATCTCCGCGGCCCTCACCTCCTGGGTGGCACACCGCCCGGTACCCGACGCCGCCGCGGCGGCCGCCGGGATCGCCGTCCTCGACTGGTCCGATGCCCGGCGTACCTCGGTCGGCTGGCGGGTCGTCGTCCCCCGCGGTGACCTGGCCCTGCCGTGGACGCCCTCGACCACCGCCGGTGCGACGGACGTGCACCGGACCCGCTCGGCCGCGAGCGGGCGCGCCCACGACGTCTCCCTCGACCTGCGGGTCGAGGGGCCGGTGGCGCTGTGGTCGCACGAGGCCGTCCCCGTCCTGGCTACTGCTGCACTCGTCGCGCCGGAGCGCATGCTGCGTCGGATCACGGCGGCGGGGCTGTCCATGGCGGACATGCACGTGGTCGTGACCCCGCACCGGCCGGTCGCGTG
>JAOPUS010000198.1 GCA_025963345.1 Blastococcus sp.
CGGCGCAAGGGTCGCGAGAAGCTCTCCGCCTGACGTGTTGCCCGCGCAGGCACGCCTGCGCCGGCGTCCGGAGTTCACCACGGTCGTCCGGTCCGGCCGGCGCGCCGGGCGGCCGACCATGGTGCTCCATTTCCTCCCCGAACGGCATGAGCACACCAGCCCCGACCAGACCTCTGAGCGGGCGTCCGGCAGCGAGTCCAGGTCGATCCCGCCGTCCGGTGCGCGGGCCGGTTTCGTGGTCGGCAAGGCCGTCGGCAACTCGGTGGTCCGCCACCGCGTGACCCGACGGCTCCGGGCCGTCGTCGCCGCCGAACTGGACCGGCTGCCCGCGTCGGCGGATCTGGTGGTGCGGGCCCGGCCCGAGGCCGCCGATGCCGATTCGGCCGTGCTGCACCGCGACCTGGTCGCCGGCCTGGACCGGTTGCTGGGCGACCGGGCGGCTCGGCGATGATCGGCCGCTCGCTCCTGCGCCTCATCCGCTTCTACTCGCGGGCCGTCAGCCCGGCGCTGCCACCGCGGTGCCGGTTCTACCCGACCTGCAGCGCTTATGCCGCCGAGGCCATCTCCCGGCACGGCGCCGGCCGGGGGAGCTGGCTGGCGGTGCGCCGGCTGCTGAAGTGCGCGCCCTGGCACCCCGGCGGTGTCGACCTCGTGCCCCAGGCCCGCGAGCGCTCCGGAACCGCTGGGCCCTGCCACTCGTCGAGCACGACGGCGGTGCTCCCGGCGCCGCCCGCCGACGGCGCCCGGTCCCCCGGTGACCGCAGTCCCGAACGAGCCACCCCGCCGGCCTCGCGCCGGGCCCCTCAGGAGGAGTCCTCCGTTGCTTGACTGGCTGTACACCGCGATCGCCTGGGTGATGAAGCAGTGGCACGCGCTGTTCTCCACGTTCCTCGACCCCGCCAGTGGCATCACGTGGGCGCTGGCGATCGTCTTCCTCGTCGTCACCATCCGGCTGATCCTGTTCCCGCTGTTCGTCAAGCAGATCAAGTCCCAGCGGGCGATGCAGGAGCTCCAGCCGGAGATCGCGAAGCTCCGTAAGCAGTACGGCAGCGATCGCCAGGGCATGAGCCAGGCGATGATGGCCCTGCAGAAGGAGCGCGGGGTCAACCCGCTGGCCGGCTGCCTGCCGATCCTGCCGCAGATCCCGGTCTTCCTGTCGCTCTTCCACGTGCTGCGCCGGCTGGCGCCGGGCAAGCCCGGGCTCTACAGCTGGGACGACACCCTCACGGACCAGGCGGCGAAGGCCAAGCTCTTCGGCGCCCCGATCTCTGCCTCGTTCAACATGGTCGGCGCCAAGGAGCAGGCGATCCTCGCCATCCCCGGGGTCACCTACGCCAACATCCGCATCGTCGCGATGGTCCTCATCGTGATCATGTGCGTGACAACCTTCATCACGCAGAAGCAGATCATGAAGCGGTCCGGCCCGGTCGAGGGTCAGGCGGCCACCGTGCAGCGGCTGATGCTCTACGGCATGCCGCTGAGCCTCTTCGTCTCGGGCTTCTTCTTCCCCATCGGCGTCCTGCTGTACTGGTTCACCAACAACCTGTGGACGCTGGGCCAGCAGTACTTCATCCTCCGCAAGATGCCGCCGCCCGGGTCCGACGCCGCGAAGGCGAAGGCCGCGGCGGACAAGCCGGCCGTCGACCCGCGCACCCTCGCGCCGAAGCCCGGTGCCAAGCCGGTCCGCCCCAAGCCGGGTCGGCCCACGGCCTCCGTCACCGGCGCCGACGGCATGGCGACCTCGGGGAACAGCGCCCCTCAGGCCAACCCGGCCGACGGGAACCCGACGGCTGGGCCCTCCGGGGCCGCTCCGAAGCCCGGTCAGGCGCCACCCAACCGCGGGAAGCGCAAGCGCCGCTGAGCGGCGCGCGTCCACCCGCAGCAGACGACCCGCTCCATCGCCGGCCCGACCGGCGCATCGACCACCGGGGAACCCCGGCCGCCCCGCCCCCGACCTGGGAGGAACTCCGTGAGTGCACCGCAGCACCCGTCCGACACCGCCGTCTCCGATTCGCCCGAGACCGAGGCCGGCCTCGATGAGCGGGAGGGACAGCCGGCGCTGCCCGACGCCGACGAGGCCAGCGACGACGCAGTCGTCGAGCCCGTGGACGGCGACACGGACGAGGCCGATGAGGCAGATGAGTCGGACGAGGACCGTGCCGACGACGAGGACGAGGACGACGACGAGGACGAGGACGTCGACGAGGAGAAGTCGGGGGACGACCCGCTCGTCCGTGAGGGCGACGTCGCCGGCGACTATCTCGAGCGGCTGCTCGACATCCTCGACGTGGACGGGGACATCGACCTCGACGTCGAGGGCGACCGTGCCTCCGTCGCGATCGTCGGCGGCCGGCTCAACGACCTGATCGGGCCCGACGGTGCCACGTTGGAGGCTCTGCAGGAGCTCACCCGTCTTGCCGTGGCCCAGTCCACCGGCGTCCGGAGCCGGCTCATGCTCGACGTCGGGGAGTTCCGTGCCAAGCGCCGGGCCGACCTCACCACGCTCGCCGGGGAGACGGCCCGCCGGGTCGTCTCCAGCGGCCAGCCCGAGCGCCTGGCGCCGATGAACCCGTTCGAGCGCAAGGTCGTCCACGACGTCATCGCCTCGGTCGCCGGCGTGCACAGTGAGTCGGAGGGCGAGGAGCCGAACCGTCGAGTCGTGGTCCTGCCCGACAAGTGAGCGAGTACAGCAACGACCTTGAGAACGCGTTCAGTCCCCCGGCACCCGACACCGCGGCGGAGGTCTTCGGACCACTGCTCGCGGTGGCCACCGAGTACGTCGCCCGGCTCGCGTCCGATGGCGTCGCCCGGGGTCTGATCGGCCCCCGCGAGGTCCCCCGGCTGTGGGAACGGCACGTGCTCAACAGCGCCGCCGTCGCCGAGGCCGTGCCCGAGGGCGCCCGCGTCGTGGACGTGGGGAGCGGCGCGGGACTGCCCGGCATCCCCCTCGGGCTCGCCCGCCCGGACGTCGAACTGACGCTGGTCGAGCCGATGGCCCGGCGGGTGGAGTTCCTCGAGGAGGTCGTCTCGGGGCTCGCCGTTCCGGCCGGCCTGCGCTGGCGGGTCGTCCGGGGTCGCGCCGAGGAACGGTCGGTCGCCACCGCCGTCGGCCCCGTCGACGTCGTGACCGCCCGCGCGGTCGCGCCGCTCCCGCGGTTGG
The DNA here is from genome assembly GCA_025963345.1 of Blastococcus sp. Taxonomy (GTDB): domain Bacteria; phylum Actinomycetota; class Actinomycetes; order Mycobacteriales; family Geodermatophilaceae; genus Blastococcus_B. Next base: position 3,161 of record JAOPUS010000198.1, read on the forward strand.
TGGGCTGGTGTCGCGGGCTGATGCGTCCGGGCTCGCAACTCGTCGCCCTCGTGGGCGCCAAGGCGCTCGCCGAGCTGCCGTCCCTGGTCCCCGAGTTGGAGGCCGCAGGCATGCGCGACGTCCATTCGCGGGCTGTCGGTGCGGGCCTGGGGGACGCTGCCACTACCGTGGTGGTCATGACGCGTGGAGCACGGTGACGGCGCCCCTCCGGAGAGCGCCCGAGACCTGTTCCACGTGGAACACCTACAGCCACCCGGCCTCGTTCCACGTGAAACGGATCGGCAGGAAGGACCCGCGATGACCGACCCGGGCGAGCGGCTGCGGAGCAGTCTCGCCGCCGATCAGTCGTCGGCCACGTCGTCGAGCGGCATGGCGTCCAGCGGGATGGCGGACTTCGACAGCCCGATCGCGATGGAAGCGATGCGGGCGACCCGTGTGCTCCACGCCGCGGACCAGGAGCCCTTCCCGGCGCCGAACCGGATCCGCGTCATCACGATCGCCAACCAGAAGGGCGGCGTCGGCAAGACGACGTCCACGGTCAACCTGGGTGTGGCGCTGGCGCTGTACGGCCTGCGGACGCTGGTCATCGACCTCGACCCGCAGGGCAATGCGAGCACGGCTCTCGGCGTCGAGCACACCGTGGGCACCCCCTCGGTCTACGACGCCCTTGTCGGCGACAGCTCGCTGGGCGAGGTGGTCCACCCCACGACGGCGAGCCCGAAGCTGCTCTGCGTCCCCGCGACCATCGACCTCGCCGGCGCCGAGATCGAGCTGGTCTCCGTCGTCGCCCGCGAGCACCGGCTGCGGCGGGCTATCGAGGCCCACGTCCACGGGCTCCCGCCGGAGCAGCGACCGCACTACGTGCTGATCGACTGCCCGCCGTCCCTCGGGCTGCTGACGCTGAATGCGCTGGTCGCGGGGGACGAGGTGCTGATCCCCATCCAGTGTGAGTACTACGCGCTCGAGGGCCTGGGACAGCTGCTCAACAACATCGACCTGGTGCGTCAGCACCTCAATCCGGGGATCGCCGTCCGGACCATCCTGCTGACGATGTACGACGGCCGGACGAAGCTCGCCGACCAGGTCGCCGACGAGGTGCGCAACCACTTCGGGGAGATCGTCCTGCAGGCCGTGATCCCCCGGAACGTCCGGGTCTCCGAGGCGCCGGGCTACGGCCAGTCGGTCCTTACCTACGACCCGGGCTCCCGCGGCTCGACCAGTTATGTCGAGGCGGCCCGCCAGCTCGCCGAGCGTGGCGTGGACCTGCCGCCCATCGACCGGGCCGGCGGTCCCGCGGCGACCACGGCTCCCCCGGTCGCCGCCCTCTCCGTGAGCGATGCGGGCCCCGCCCCGCAGAGCAGGCAGGACAGCCAGTGAGCACGATCCCCAGCCCGACCGTGAACGAGGAGTGGCGATGACCAAGCGCGGCGGCCTGGGCCGAGGGCTGGCTGCACTCATCCCCACCAGTGCCCCTGTCCAGGAGCCCGCTCCGGACTCGGTCGAGGAGGCTCCGGCAGGGAGCGGCTCCGCGCCCTCGGCTCCCGCCGTGAGCCTGGTGCCCCCTCCCCCGACGACGTCTCCCTTCTCGACGGCTGCGGCGCCGGCGCGCCTTGCCGAGCCCGAGGGTGCCCTCGGGGTGCCCGGTGCACAGCTGCGCGAGGTGTCCGTCGACGACGTCGTCCCCAACCCGAAGCAGCCGCGTCAGGTCTTCGACGACGAGGCGCTCGAGGAGCTCAGCCACTCCGTGCGGGAGTTCGGCCTGCTCCAGCCGATCGTCGTTCGCGAGAACCCTGACGGCGGCTACGAGCTCATCATGGGTGAGCGCCGGTTGCGCGCGGCGCGAGCGGCCGGCCTGGACACCGTGCCGGCCATCGTTCGCGACACCACCGACGATGCGATGCTCCGCGACGCCCTGCTGGAGAACATCCACCGGGTGCAGCTCAACCCCCTCGAGGAGGCGGCGGCCTATCAGCAGCTGCTCGAGGAGTTCGGCGCCACCCACGAGGAGCTGGCCAGCAAGATCGGGCGCAGCCGCTCGCAGGTGACGAACACGATCCGGCTGATGAAGCTGCCGGTGAAGGTCCAGACCCGGCTCGCCGCCGGCGTCATCTCCGCCGGGCACGCCCGCGCCCTCCTCGGGCTCGCCGACGCCGAGTCGCAGGACGCACTGGCGACCCGCATCGTCGCCGAGGGCATGAGCGTCCGCGCCACGGAGGAGGCGGTCGCGATGGCCACCGCCGAGCAGCCGGCCGCCCGGCGCCGGGCCCGGAAGATCAGCGCCCCGGGCGTCGAGGAGCTCGGCACCCGGCTGTCGGACATGTTCGAGACCAAGGTCAAGATCCAGATCGGCCGGGCCAAGGGCCGCATCGTCGTCGAGTTCGGCTCGGTCGACGACCTGCAGCGGATCATCGGCGTGATGGCCCCGGAGATCACCGGACGGCGTTCCGAGGCCTGATCGGGCCTACCCCCGGGGAAACCCGGGGGTTACGTCACGGACGAATTCCGGCACGCCGAGCGAGCAGCCGGGCGAGGACCTCACCCAGCTCGTAGCCGGCCGCCTCGACCGCCATGGGGAACATCGACGTCTCGGTGAGCCCCGGGGACACGTTCACCTCGAGGAAGTGGACCGCCCCGTCCGAGCTGACGATCGCGTCGGTGCGGGACAGGTCGGCAAGGCCGAGAACCTCGTGCACCCGGACCGCGAGCGCGGCCGCGCGGGCCGCGACGTCCTCGGACACCCGGGCCGGCGTGTGGTACTCGGTGAGGCCGGGCGTGTACCGCGAGGTGTAGTCGAACACCCCGGACTCGGGCGCGATCTCGACGGCGGGCAGGGCCTGCGGCCCGTTGCCGAGGTCGACGACCGACAGTGCCAGCTCCACGCCCTCGACGAAGCGCTCGACCATCACGGTGTCGCCGTAGGCGAAGCAGCTGACCATGGCGGCGGGCAGGTCCTCGACGCGGCTCACCTTCTGCACGCCGAGCGCGGAACCACCACTGGCCGGCTTCACCATCAACGGCAGGCCCAGCCGGGCGACCATCAGGTCCAGAACGGCTCCGGCGCCCAGCTCCCGGAAGGTGCTGTGCGGGAGCGCCACCCAGTCCGGGGTCGTGACCCCGGCCGAGCGGACGACGGACTTCGCGGCCGGTTTGTCCCAGGCCAGCCGGCAAGCGGCGGCCGGAGACCCGACGTAGGGCACGCCCGCGAGGTCGAGCACGGCGCGCAGGGCGCCGTCCTCCCCCGTCGCGCCGTGCAGGGCGATGAACACCGCGTCGGCGGGCGCGGCGGCCAGGCCGGGCAGCAGACCGGAATCGGCGTCCCGGATCTCGACGTCGACGCCGGCGCGGACGAGCTCCTCCCACACCTGGGTGCCCGAGGAGAGGCTGACCTCGCGCTCGAAGGTCAGCCCACCGGCGAGGACGACCGCGCGCATCGGGTGCCGGCTCTCACCGGCTGTCGGTGCTGCAGCGGGGGCGGTGTCTCTCACGTGCCGTCCTCGAATCGGTCGGTGGTGGCGGGTCCGACGAGCGGCTCGACGTCGGGCACCTGAGGCGTGCCGCGGCCGGTGCGGCCGATCGCCCGGAAGGTGCCGGTGTCGACCGCGTCGAACGTGGAGTGCAGGTCCAGCTCGGCCTCGATGACGCGGGCCAGCCGGCGCACCCCCTCGCGGATCTGGTCGGGCTCGGGGTAGCAGTAGGACAGCCGCATGTACTCGCGGCCGTTGCCGTCGGCGTAGAAACCGATGCCGGGCACGTAGGCGACCAGCGCGTTGACCGCGCGCGGCTGCATGAGCT
>JAOPUS010000202.1 GCA_025963345.1 Blastococcus sp.
CCTTCGGGCACGCGTGCACGAAGACGACACCCTGGGTAGACCGTCGCTGCACGGGGCACCTCCATCGACTCGATCGGTCTCGTCTTCCCCTACGGACCATCGATTCGGTGACGCGCTGTATTCGGCAATGACGGAGCAGGGCTCCTGGGGACAGTCTGCACGATGAAGACCCCATCGCGCCAGCCCGGTTGCGACAGTTGGGACAAATGTGACAGAAGGTCACTGGTGATGCGTCTTACTGCTGGTCAAACGCATTACCACGGCGCACGGCGCGGCGTCCACCGGACCTGGCGCGTTCTCTAGCACCGATCTCTGGGTCGCGGGACCGCTGCTCAGAGGCACGTTCGAGAAGATGCTGGGCTTTCATCCTGTGATCACAGAGAGTAGTGAGTAGCGAAACGAGTCCGGCCCGCTGCGCGGTGAGTCGCGACGTTCTCACCCTCCGACTGTCGCCTGCAGGTCTCCCCGCGGGACCACCCGGAGGGCGGAGAACGGCAGCCCGCCCGCACCCACGTCCGTCCAGTCCAGTTCGACCACCTGGCCGGCACGGAGCGCTCCGCCGGCGGAGGTGCTGTGGACGACCACCGAGGCATCTGCCCAGCAGCCGCCGGGGGTCTCGGCGGCCTCGATGACCGCTCCGCCACGCGCGTCGTCCCAGCGGACGACGGTGCCGAGGGTCGTGCCGCCGCGTGCCACGAGAGTCAGGCTCCGCTCGTGCGCACGCCGGATCAAGCAGTACGGACGCCGCTCACCCGGCGAGAATCGTGACGCGGTTGCCGCCGGCGCCCTTGGAGCGGTACATGGCGGCGTCGGCGCGGTGCATGAGGTCCTCGACGTCGTCCCCGGGCTGCACCTCGGCGACGCCCACGCTGGCGGTCACACCCGACGGCTGGCCGGTTCGCGCCACGGCGTCCCGGAGCCGCTCGGCGAGCATCTCACCGGAGAAGGTCACGGAGATGTCGGCCAGGACGGCGAACTCGTCGCCGCCCAGGCGGGCCACCGTGTCGGTCTCCCGGACGGCGGCACCGAGGGCGGAGCCCACGGCCTTGAGCATCGCGTCGCCCGCGGCGTGCCCGCCGGCGTCGTTGACGGCCTTGAAGCCGTCGAGGTCGACGAGGCAGACGACGGTCTGGTGGCCCCACGCGGCGGCGTCGACGGCGTCGGCCACCCGCTCGAGATAGGCGCGCCGGTTGGGGATGCCGGTGAGCGGATCGGTGGACGCCAGCGTCTCCTGGGTGCGCATCAGCAGCACCTGGCGGTCGTAGGAGGCCCACGCGTTGGCCGAGGCCATCGCACAGACCATCGTGAAGGAGGCCATGATCGCCAGGAAGAACATCCCCGACGTGGTCAGGCCGGGCAACTCCAGGAAGAACAGGTAGGCGGCGGTCATGAGGGCGCCCATGCCCACGACGCCGTAGGGGGAGTACGCGGCCGCGAGGAACGTCAGCGTGAGGAACAGCAGTGCGTCGATCGGGCTGGAGGCGCCACCGTCGAGCCGGGTACCGATGATGACGAACGTGCTGGTCGCGATGCTCCAGAGGTAGAACAGCGTCGGGCCACGCGAGTCGCGCATCATCTCCGCCAGCGGCAGGAGGAGCAGAAGCGGGCAGCCCACGATGACCAGGGCGGTCAGGCCCAGGATGACCGGGTTGTGTCGACCGGGACTGTCGGTGATCAGCACGTAGCCGATGACTGCGAAGGCGGAGATCTCGCTCAGCAGCACGCCGATGCGCACGTGGCGGACCCAGTAGGCGACCCGGTCGTCGTCGCCGGCCAGGGGTCGGTACAGCCCAGCGCGCAGCGCGGCACCCAGCCGGCGGAGGATCCCCGTCCGGGCCGGGGCGCGCAGGGGCGCACTGGTGCCGCGGCGATCCGCGACCGACATGTCGTTCACGGTCCAGCGATCGACGCATCCGGGGCACTCCTTGACCCCGGCCTCCCCCTTCGGGAGGAGACCTGTTGCCGCCGGGCGTGGCGCGTGCCACGCCGGGGTAGGCGCGATCGATGCCTGCCTGCGCCGGGGACGGGTAGGGGCGCTCCCGTGGGATTTCACCAGGGCATGGCGGAGGCCGGCCGCGAGCAGGTCGGCAGCATGGTGCTGGGCGCGTGGGACGCCTTCATCGAGCAGGCGGAGACGGTCGACCTGAGCCGCCCCTCCCGCCTCGACGGATGGCGTGCGCAGGAGATCTGCGTGCACCTGGGGTGCTGGGACGACCACACCGCACTGGCCGACCTGATCGCCTCGGCGCGCGCGAGCGGCGCCGGCACTCCCCCCGACGTCGACGCGGTGAACGCCCGGGTCACCGCGGCGCACCGGGACGCCTCCCGCGACGAGGTGCTCGCCGCGCTGCGCCGCAACCGCGAGGCGACCGCCCGCTATCTGGCCGAGGAACCGGTCGGGCTCGACACCGCCCTCACCGTCTCGGTGGTCGGCCGGATCCCGCTGCTCAGCGTCATCCTGGGGCAGGCGTACGAGCTCGCCGTCCACGGCCTGGACCTGGTGTCCTGCGGTGCCGCTCCCCCGCCCCCGGCAGTCCTGCAGTCGGGGCTCGCTGCCCTGGCCGATGTCACCGGCGGCCTGGCCGCGTCGCTCGACATCACCGGCGGGGTGACGCTCGCGACGCCCGACGGGGGCTGGGCCTTCACCGCGGACCCGCACGGCTGGACCGTCCGCAAGGTGGCTCCCGGCGAGCACGAGGGCCCCACCGTCGAGGCACCCGCCGACCTGCTGCTCGAGGCGGCATCCGGCCGGATCAATCCCGTCCCCGCCGTCGCGCGGCGGCGGCTCAAGGTGCACGAGATCGGCGGCCTGCTGAAGCTGGCGCCGATCGTGCAGGCGGTCCCGGGCATCCCGGGTGGACCGATACTGCAGCTGGCCGCCCGGACGGTCGGCGGTGCCGGCGGCATGCTCGGCCGGCTGTTCCGGAAAGGCTAGCCCGCAGGCAGGGTGTCGGCGCCAGTCTGCCGGCGTCGCCACGCGAGGGCACCGAGCCAGGCCAGGACGACGACGGTCAACGGCCCCAGGGTGAACACCGTTGCCCAGGAGGCGAGAGCGCCGACCGAGGCGCCGATGCCCACCTGGACGACGGTGCCGGGCACCAGCCCCACGGCGGTCGCGAGCGCGTAGGGGGCCGGTCGGATCGCGGTCAGCCCCGCGCCGTAGCTCAGCACGACGAAAGGGACCACGGGCAGCAGCCGCCCGACCAGCACGCCGGTGAACCCACGCTCGACCACGAACTGGTCGACACGCGAGAGCCGGGAACCGGCCAGCCGGGTCGCCGCCACCCGGCCCAGCGTCCGGCTCAGGGCGAAGGCCGCGAGCGCCCCGAGCAGTCCACCGGCCAGTGCGACCCCGAGACCGGGCCCGAAACCGGCGACCACGCCGAGGAGCACGGACGTGGCCGTGCGCGGAATCGGGGTGAGCAGGATCAGCGCGAGCCCGAGCACCAACGCCACCCAGGCCACTCCCCCGGCGCCGTCCACCCACGTCCGAACCTCCGCCACGGAGGGAAGGTCCACCGTCCAGGCAGCGAAAGCCCCGCCGGTGACGAGGAGGACGAGGAGCGCGGCACGCAGCCACGCCGTCGTCGTCACCCGGTCATCCTGGACGGCCGGCCGTAGCGTCGGCGCGTCGGGCGGCGTTCCCGGCCGGCTGTTCCGGAAGGGCTAGCAACCGCCGCCCAGGGAGATCCCGTGGGCGGTCAGCCACGGCACCGGGTTGACCCGGTTCACGTACAGCCCACCGGTGTGGACCTCGAAGTGCAGGTGCGGCCCGGTGGACTGACCGCGGTTGCCGACCTCGGCGATCTGCTGGCCGGTGGTCACGGCCTGCCCGGCGGAGACGAAGAACTGGTTGACGTGCCCGTAGAGGGTGACGGTCCCGTCGGCGTGCTGGAGGGCGACGGCCAGGCCGAAGCCGCTCGCCGGCCCGGCCTGGACCACGACCCCGCCCTCGGGGGCGTAGATGGGCGTGCCGATCGGGGCCGCGATGTCGACCCCGGCGTGCAGGGTCCCCCAGCGCGAGCCGTAGCAGGAGGTGACCTGGCCGCTGGTCGGTGCGACGGCGCCGCCGCTCGCCGCGGTCGTCGGGGCGGCCCCGGCGGCCTGCTGGGCCTCCCAGGAGCCGGCGGGGTTGCCCGCCCCCTGCAGGGTGAGGAGCTGGATCTCGGCGTCCCGGAGCTGCACGTCCAGCGCTGCCTTCTCCGCGGCGGTGGCGTCGAAGGTGCCCTGAGCGGCGGCCAGTTGCGCGTCGGCGTCGGCAGCCGCCTGCGCGGCGGTCGTGGCGAGTGAGTCCCGCTCGGCGACGGCCACCTGCGCGGCCCGGTCAGCCTCCGCCTCCTGGGCCTCGGCGGTCTGGAACTGCGTGAGCTGTTCGGTCCGCTGGTCACCGAGGTGCTCGAGGATGGCCGCCTGCTGCAGGAGCTCGGCCGGGCTCTGGGCGGCCAGGAGCAGGCCGACGTCACCGAAGCCGCTGTCGGCGCTTCCCATGTAGGCCTGGCGGCCGAGAGTCGACACGTCCTTCCGCCCGCGGTCGACCGCACCTCGCGCTTCGGCCAGCTTGGTAGCCGTGGCGGTGGCCTCCGCCTGCGCGGCGGCGAGGGCGGCCTGAGCGGAGAGCGCCGCACTGCCGGCGGCCTCCGCCTCGACGGACATGCGCTCGAGGCTGTCCTGGGCCTCGGTCACGCGGGCCCCGATGGCGGCGACCTCGGCCGCGGTCGCGTCGTGCGCGGCCTGGGCGTCGGCGACCGTGCCCCCCGTGCCGGGGGCCGCGAGCGCGGCGGGGGTGCCGAGCAGCGCACCGGCGAGCAGGCCTACGGCGACGGCTGTCAGACGGAAGGTGCGGGGGCGGCGGAGCGGTCGGGCTGCGGGCAGTTCGTCGTGGTGCAGGGTCGCCAAAGCGACGCGTCTCCGTTCTTCACGACCGCCTACCGAGTTAGCTGACGGGTTCGGGCCGGAAGTTGCCCTACGCGCGATGCGTCCCCGGACGCACGCGCGATTCACCCCAGGGGATCGATGGGTCCCCGGTCCGCGCGGCCATCAGGCGGCGCGGTTCGGCGGGGTCCGTCCGCTGCCCCCGGGTTCAAGGGCTGAGTTTCGGACGGACCGAGCTCGAAAGTACGCGGAGTTCGAGGCGATGTCACAGTGAGATAACGACGCCCAGGTCAGCGGGCCGGCCGGGCGTCGTCCCGGAGCTGGAGGGCCCGCGTCGGGCAGGCGGCCGCCACTCGTCGCGCCGCCCGGAGGAGGGCCGGCGGCAGTTCCCCTCGGGCGATCAGCGGGTAGCCCCACTCGTCGAGGGTGATGCCCTCGGGCAGTAGTTCGGCGCACACCCCGTGGCCGGTGCAGCGGATCGGGTCCACTCCCAGCCGGGTCATCAGGCGCCACCCGGGACAGGGAGGAAGGGCCGCCCGGTCCGGGCGGTGCAGCGACCGGCTCGGTGGAGGGCGAGTTCGGGTCCGAAGACCCCGAACGCGCTGGCGACCAGCCGCACGCTGGCGTCGGGGTGGGAGCAGGCACCACGGCCGGGCAGCAGGCCGGACCAGCGGCGCACGTCGGCGAGCAGTCCGGACGGCGGCGGCGTGGGGCGGGCCAGCAGGTCGAGTGCGGCGGCGATGCGGGGCAGCCCGTTCAGACAGGGCCCGCACTGCCCGGCGGACTGCGCGGCGAGGTAGCCGACCACGCGCGCGGTCTCCCGCAGGCCGCAGCGGTCGGCCGGCAGTGCGGCGAGCACGCCGGCACCGAGGTCTGCGCCCGCCTGGGCCAGGCTGCCCCGGTCGAGGGCCAGGTCCGCGGCGCGGCCGGCCTCGACCCAGGTCCCCGCATAGCCGCCGATGAGTACGGCCTGCACGCCGTCGTCCAGTCGCAGGACGTCGCCGAGGCGGGTGCCGAGGGCGATGTCGACGACGTCCACCCATGAGGTTCCGGCGATCTCCATGCGTCGGGTGACCAGCATGGAGGCGGCGCCGAGATCGCTGCCGCGGGCGACCAGCGCCAGCCGCGCGAGAGTCTCGACATTGAGGACCAGCGTCGGGCGGCCGTCGACCCCCCGCTCCCGCACCGGCGGGAACTTGGTCCGGGGCAGCGGAGCCTTTCCGTCCAGTGCGGCGCAGAGCGCCGACTCCTCCCCCGCGAGGAACGCCGACGCCACCGGATGCAGGCGGACGCCGACCCGGTCGCCGCGGTCGGCCAGGGAGCGGGCCAGCCCCGGGAGCAGCGCCGGATCGGCGGCTAGGTAAGCGCTCGACGCCCCGAGCGCGGCGGCCGCCAGCGCGAGCCCGTCGAACACGAGGTGCGGAGCGAGGACGAGCAGAACGGCGTCCTTGGCCGCGGCGGGTTCCCCCTCGGCGCCGTTGGCGACGACGACGGGGGCCCGCCCCGTGGCGGAGGCCGCCGCGGCCACGCTGCGCAGCTTCGCCGCTGTGGGGAACCCGGCCCCGCCGCGGCCGGTGAGGGCGGCCCGGTCGACGAGCGCGTGCAGGTCGACGTCGGGCATCGGGCCGTGGGCCGCCAGATGATCGGCCAGGGAGGAGCCGGGCACGTCGAGCAGGCCGCGGGTCAGGACGGGTGCGGTCATGGCGGTCATCCGTTCCGGAAGACGGCGACCGGGTTTCCGGTCGACAGGGCGGCGGAGGTGGTGGTGAGGGCGGCGGCGGCGCGCTCGGCCGGCGGTGGTGACGCCCGGCGGGCCCCGAGGGCGGCGACCGAGGCCCAGGTCGCCGCGGCGGCACAGGTGAGGACGACGGCCAGCAGCCAGCCGCTACCGAGGTCGGTGCCGGCGGTGATGCCGTGGACGAAGGCCAGCGGCCACAGCAGGTAGGACGTCAGGTGCACGGCCTTCCAGAGCCGGTGCGGCAGGCGCTCCCTCAGCAGGCTGGTGACGATCACCAGCAGGAGGAGATCGGCCGCGAGGGTGCCGAGGCCGATCGCGAGCGGCCGATATCCCGCGGTGAAGGGCACGACGGTGTTGGCGACCCCGATGTCGACGTAGGAGTCGACGACGGCGGTCAGCACGTGGGTGACCAGGAGCAGGGCCGAGAGGAGACCGACGTTGCGGTGCAGGCCTGTGACGGCGAAGCGCGGCAACCCGGGGATCCGGCCGTGCCGGCGCACGACCGTGCCGAGCACGACGGTGAGCGTCATCAGCAGCAGGGAGACGATGCCCGTGGCCCGGTTCAGGTACCAGAGCACCGGGCTGGTCACGCCGCCCGCTCCTCGGGCCACCCGCCCGCGGTGAGCACCTGACCGTCGGGGGTCACGAGCCGGACAGGCAGCCGGGCCTCGCGGAGCAGTGGCCAGATCTGATGGCCCCGGACGACGGCGGCGGTGCTGAGGACGTTCGCGTCCACGCAGGTGCCCGCGGCGGCGGAGACCGTGCGCCAGGCGGTGGCGGGCGGCATGCCGGTGCGCGGGTCGATCAGGTGGTTCAGCCAGAGCCCGTCGCGCTGCCAGCGGCGCACGCGGGTGGAGGAAGTGGCCAGGCCCCCGTCATGGAGGGTGACGACGGCGGAGGGTCCGGCCGGGGCGGCGTCCGGATCACTGGTGACGTCCTCGACCCGGATCCGCCAGCCGCCGTCGGGCCCCGGGCCGGAGACGGCGATGTCGCCGCCGATCGAGACCAGGCAGCCGCTGCCGGTCGCCGCCGTGACGGCCCCGGCCCCGGTGTCGGCCGTCCACGCCTTCGCGGTGGCACCCAGGTCGAGCCGGACACCCGGGGCCACGCGGACGCGGCACCCTTCCGCGTCGAGCTCGATCGTGCGCCAGCCCGGAGCGGGGCCGGTGACCACGACCCCGTCCATGACCTCCGTGAGATCCCGGTCGTAGCCCAGGCCGGCGAGGGCGGCGCCGACGGTGGGGTCGACGTCCCCGTCGGTGAGCCGGGCGCCTCGGAGCGCGACGGCGAGCAGTTCGGTGAACAGCGGGCTGATCGGCGTCCAGTCGCCATTCGCCGCGTCGACCGCCGCGAGCTCGGAGTCCTCCCGGAAACGGCTGGCGGCCAGGTCGACGTCTGCCATGAGGTCGGTCAGCAGCGCGCGAGCCTCGTCCAGGGCGGCGGGGTCGGTGACGGCGACGCGGACGCGGCAGGTCCACGCCGTCCAGTCGGCGGCCGCGATCACGATCCACCGCTCGAGGCGTGCGAGCTGCCGGAGCTGGTGCTCCCGGGCAGCTGCGACGGCGCGACGAACCGGCCGGTGGTGCTGGAGGACCCGGTGGAGTTGTCGGTCGATGCCCCGAAGGTGGTCGCGGCCGTGGCGGTGCCGGGGGCCAGCGACCAGGCGAGTGCGCCGGTGCCGACCACGGCGGCGGCGCTGAGCGTGGCAGTAGTGACGCGGAGCCGGTGGACTCCGGTTCGACGGGCCTTGAACGGGTCGGTCTGCATGGCGGCTCCTCATGTCGTCAGCAACGACGATGAGGGCTCGACCTCGGCAGATCCGGGGTACCGACTGTGCAGCACCTGTGAACGCGCAGCCGCGCCCTCCGTGTGGTTCCGACCGGGCGGGCGGCGTCTGGCAGGCTGACACCGCTCCGGGGCGGTAGCTCAGCTGGTCAGAGCATGGGACTCATAATCCCTGGGTCGTGGGTTCGAGCCCC
>JAOPUS010000287.1 GCA_025963345.1 Blastococcus sp.
CGCTCCACCGCGGCCGTGACCGCCGGGACGCCGGCGGCGCCGGCCAGCGCGTCGCCCAGGTCCTCGGTCAGTTGCTCGCGCTCCCGCCGTCCGACCGCTGGGCCGGGGGCCGGGCAGTACGCAGCCAGCTCCGCGGCAGCGCCACGGACGTCGGCGGTGAGCCGGTCCGTGGCCGCCCGCCGAGCCGCGACCCGCCGGGCCAGCTCCCCCCGCAGGTCGGCGACGCCGCTGCCGGTGCGGGCCGAGACCGCCAGCAGGGGCGTCGCCTCCAGCCCCTCCCGGTTCAGCAGCCCCCGCAGATCGGCGAGGCACGCCGTGGCCGCCGCGGGATCGAGGCGGTCGGTCTGGTTGAGGACGACGAGCAGCACGCCGGCGTGCGAGGCCAGCGGACGCAGGTAGCGGTCGTGCACGGCGGCATCGGCGTACTTCTCCGGGTCCAGCACCCAGACCAGCACGTCGACCAGGCCGACCAGGCGATCGACCTCCAGCCGGTGCTCGAGCCGGACGCTGTCGTGGTCGGGCAGGTCGAGCAGGACCAGTCCGTCCAGCGCGGGTTCCGGGGCGTGCCGGTGCCGGCGGGGCACCTCGAGCCAGTCGAGCAACCGGTCGGCATCCTGCTCGCCCCACGTCGTGGCGTGTGCGACACCGGTGGTGGGCCGCCGGACCCCCGGGCTGCTGACCTCGCTGCCCGACAGCGCGTTGAACAGGGTGGACTTCCCGCTGCCCGTGGCTCCGGCGAGCGCGACGACGGTGGCATCGCCGAGCGCGGCCCGGGCGCCGGCCTTGGCCAGGAGCGCCCGGGCCCGGCCGACCTCCGGCACCTCCAGCCGCCCCTCCGCGACCTCCACAGCCTCCCGGAGGGCCCCGAGCCGGTCCGCCAGCGGGATCCCGCGCTTGCTCATGCGGCAGCCCGGCGGGCCGCGGCCAGCTGCGCCACCGTGGCGCGGAGCTCGTCGGCGGCGCCCCGGGCCGGCGCGGCGCCGGCCACCCGGACGTCGAAGCGCTCCTGCTCGTAGAGCAGCAGGGAATCGGCGCGTGCCTCCAGGTCCTCCCGGGCGCGCGCGGCCAGGGAGCGGACCGCGGCGTCGCCGAAGACCGCCTCCAGCACCCGCTGCCCGAGCGCGGTGGTGCCCCCGGCGACGGCGATCTCGCCGCCGGTCAGGCCCCCGGTCTGGGCGAAGACGGCGACCATCACCACCGCTCCCGCCCCGTTGACCCCCCAGGAGAGGACCCGGGCTCGGGAGCGCTTGTCGGCACCCTGCGAGCGCACCAGGTCCAGGACGGCGCCCTGCCAGTCACGCACCTGCGCGGCGGCGGCCTCGGGGAAGTCCGGCGACACCTGCTCGAGTTCCCGTTCGTCGCCGGCCAGCAGGGCCGCCCCCGCGGGCAGCGACCGCCAGGCGGTCACCGTGCGCTCGGCGGCGCGGTCTGCCTCGGCGCGCAGCAACCGTTCGACGCTGTTCTCCAGGGCGCCCTGGAGGTCGTCGGCCGGCGTCGGCCGGCCGGTCACCGCGCTCACCACACGGTCCCGCAGTCGGCTCACCTGCCCCTGCAGGGCACGCATCCACTCCCCGGTGCCGACGTATTCCTGCCAGCGGGCCAGGACCTCACCGCGCAGGAGCGTGCCACTGCGGACGCCCTCGTCGACGCCGGCACGGGCCGCCTCGTAGGCGGCCCCCGCGGCATCGCGCAGAGCAGCCGCGGCGGCCTGCTGCTCCTCCACGGCCGAGGCAATGCCCGCGACCCGCTGCTCCAGGCTGTCGAGGGCGCCGGTCAGCGTCTGCCGGACGACGGCCGCGCGGGCCCCCTGGTCAGCGGCGAGGGCGTGCAGCCACGTGCGCAGCGGCTCCACCTGGTCCTCGGGGAGCCGCCCGTCGGCCAGCGGTCGCTCCTCGACGACGTACAGCCGCGCCCCGGCCAGCCCGGCGCGGGTGAGCATCCCGGCCAGATCGGCGGCCACCTCCGCCGCCGCCTCGGGTGGGACCCGGTCGAGAACCACGGCCAGGGCGGTGCCGCGCTCCTGAGCCGTCCGGAGGAGGTCCCACGGCACGGCGTCGGCGTACCGGGCTGCCGTCGTGACGAAAACCCAGAGGTCCGCCGCTGCCAGGAGCTGCCCGGCCAGTTCCCGGTTGGACTCGACCACCGAGTCGACGTCCGGGGCGTCCAGGATGGCCAGCCCGGGGGGCAGGTCGTCGCGGACGACGAGTTGCACGGTGCCCGGGCCGCCGGCCGAACCGGTGACGCGCGGCAGCCCGGGGAGCACGCGGTCGCCGGAGAACGCGGCCACATCGGCACGGGCGCAGACGAGCACCGGGGAGCGGGTGGTGGGCCGCAGCACACCGGCGGTGGTGACGGGGGCGCCGATCAGGCTGTTGACGAGCGTGGACTTGCCGGCTCCCGTGGACCCGCCGACGACGGACAGCAGCGGGGCGTCGAGATCGCGCAGCCGGGGGAGGAGGTAGTCGTCGATCTGGTCCGCCACGGCCCGCGCGGCGCGACGGGCACCGTCGCGCTCCGGGGTGGCCAACCCGAGCGGGGTCGTGGCCAGCCGGTCGCGCAGCGCCGTCAGGGCATCGGTCAACCGGGGCGGCGGAGAGGTCACACCCCGTTCACTGCCCCGGCAACAGCCTTGTTACCCCCGGAGACCGGGCGGCGCGTCGTCGGCGGCGCGGGCGCGCTCCTCACGCAATGCCTGGAAGACGCGGCGACGGACGCGGTCCTGGTCCTTCTCCTGGATGTTGGCGAACCGGATCGACATCACCCAACGGGCACCGCGGGCCTGGGTGCGCACGACCTGGGCCTGGGTCTTGAACGGGCCGTCCTCCAGCGCGATGGTCAGGTCGAGCTTCGCACCGGCCTCCGGCGGGGCACCAAGGCCCTCGAACTCGGCGCGCAGGCCGGCCTCACTGAGGTCCACCGTCTCACCCGTGAGGTCGATCGATCCGTACCCCGCAACGACGGGCACGCTGACCCGGCCACGCACGGCCTTGCGCCGCTGGCTCGCCTCCGCCGGCCCGGTCGCGCGCATCCGCCAGCGGACGACCGCGCCCTGGTCGATCTCGGTGACCTCGGCGGGCAACGTCCGCTGGGCGTCGTCGGCCTTCCAGAACAGCTCCACGGCGTCACCGACCTTGACGACGACCTGCTCGACGAACTCGCCCACCGAGGGGCGGACGGCGATGAAACCCTCGTGGACGACCTCCACGCGCGAGCTCACCGAGATGCCGCGCCCGGTGAGCGTGACCTCGGCCTCGGTCTGCTCTTCCGGGTGATCCAGCCCGGGAACGGGAACGCTGGTCATTCGTCCTCTCCGATCTGTACCGCGGTGCGCGCGGGTCCGATGTGCCCGGACCCCGACCCCGCGGTGGGGAACGCTATCCGCCGGGCCCACGCCCGACCACGCCGCCCACCGATGACGCGCCGCGCAGGCTCGGCTCTCGCGCCTCACCCGTCATGGGTCATCGGCTGAGCACGGCCAGTGAGGAAGCGCAGAGAACGCCGTTCCACCCGAACGGGGTGTGTCCACCGGGCCGTCCCGGCGGGTTCCGGTGCGCGACAGTGCGTCGCGTCGCATTCCACCGACGAGGAGTTCCTGATGCCCGGTGAGCGCGTGCCCGTCGTCTTCATCCACGGACTGTGGCTGCACTCCACCAGCTGGGACCCCTGGGCGGAGCTGTTCCGGGCGGCCGGGTACGACCCGCTGACCCCCGAATGGCCGGGCGTGCCCGACACCGTCGCCGAGGCCCGGGAGCACCCGGAGAGCCAGGCCGGGATCGGCATCGACCAGGTGATCGAGCACTTCGCCGGGATCGTCCAGAGCCTTCCGGAGCCGCCGGTGCTCGTCGGACACTCCTTCGGTGGCCTCGTCGTGCAGGCCCTCCTGGACCGGGGGCTCGGCCGCGCCGGGGTGGCGATCGACCCCGCGCCGATCCGTGGCGTGCTCCGGTTGCCGGCCGCGCAGTTGCGCTCGGCGCTGCCGGTGCTGGGCAACCCCGCGAACCGCAAGCGGGCGGTCAGCCTGACGCCGGAGCAGTTCCAGGCCAGCTTCGGCAACGCGCTGCCGGCGGAGGAGTCCGGGGAGCTGCACGAGCGGTGGACGATCCCCGCCCCGGGGCGCCCGTTGTTCCAGGCCGCTCTGGCGAACATGACGCCGCGTGGCCGGTCGGCGACCGCCGTCGACACCCGGACGGCGGAGCGCGGGCCGCTGCTGATCATCTCGGGTGGTGCCGACCGCACGGTCCCCGACAGCGTCAGCAAGGCCACGTTCAAGCTCTACGGCGGATCGGCCGCCGTCACCGAGTTCCGGCAGTTCCCCGACCGGGGACACTCGCTGACCGTGGACTCCGGCTGGTCCGAGGTGGCCCAGGCGGCGCTGGACTGGCTGACGAAGCAGGGGATCCCGAGGCAGACTCCGGCCCCATGAGGTTTCGCACGATCGTCGAACTGGGCGGGAAGACCGCCACGGGGCTCCCGGTGCCGGCTGAGGTGGTCGCGGGTCTGGGCGCGGGGAAGCGGCCGGCTGTCCGGGTCACCGTCGGCCCGCACACCTACCGCAGCACGATCGCCCCGCGCGGCGGGGTCTTCATGCTGCCGCTGAGCGCGGAGAACCGCGCCGGGGCGGGGGTGGCGGCCGGCGACGAGGTCGAGGTGGCCGTCGAACTGGACGACGAGCCCCGGGAGGTGACCGTCCCGGGCGATCTGGCCGCGGCGCTGGCGGCCGACCACGCGGCGCGGGCGGAGTTCGAGGGGCTGCCGTACAGCCATCAGCTGCGGCACGTGCTGGCGATCGAGGGCGCGAAGGCGGCCGAGACCCGGCAGCGGCGGGTGCAGAAGGCGGTCGAGATGCTCCGCGGGGGGCGCCGTTAGCGGGGCAGCGGGATCGGGGCCGGGTCGCGGCGAGGGGCGCCGACCGCGTTCCGGGTGATCTTGGCGCGGTAGAGCTGCTCGTCGGCCCGCGACATGAGCTCCAGCGGGTAGGCCTGGTCGCCGCCGGCGGAGGCGACACCCAGCGACAGGTTGATCTCCCCCCGGTCGAAGCCCGCGGGTACCAGCTCGGCCGCCTCGCAGCGGAGGCGTTCGGCCAGCTCGACGGCGCGGTCCAGGTCCGATCCGGGCATCAGGACGGCGAGTTCGTCGCCGCCCAGCCGTGCGACCAGGTCACCCGCGCGGACGCGGCGGGACAGCAGCCCGGCCACCTGGCGGAGCGCCTCGTCGCCGCCCGGATGGCCGTGGCGGTCGTTGATGCGCTTGAAGTGATCGATGTCGAGGAGCACGACGCCGACGACGGTGTTCCGCTGGCGGGCCTCGGTGCAGGCGCTGACCAGCTCGGCGTCCCAGCGCCGGCGGTTGGCCAGGCCGGTGAGCGGGTCCTCGTGGCTGAGCCGCTCCAGCTGGGTCAGCAGCACACCGGTCCGCTGCTGCTCGCGTTCCAGCCGGACGCGGGTCAGCAGTTCGCGGTTGTTGAGCGCGTAACGACGGAGGTGGGCCAGCACCGCGATGATCGAGGCCGTCCCGAGGTAGACGGTGACCGCCACGAGGTCCTCCGCCGTCAGCCGGCCGGGGTACAGGAGCATCGAGACGCCCAGCGCCGCCCAGGAGACACCGACGAGGGCGGCGGTCCACCGCGGGCGGGCCACGAGGATGCAGCCGCTGCCGTAGATGGCCAGGGTGAAGCCGAGCAGGTGGTACTTGGGGTCGTCGGCCTGCGTGATCATCCACGCGATCTCGGCCTGGACGACGGCCAGGACGAGGAAGGCCAGACCTTCCGGATGACGGCGTCCGACAGGCAGCCACCGCAGGGCCCAGAGGGCGAGCAGCATCGGGATGTCACAGAGCAGCCGCACGAGCAGGAAGGTCCCCGCCTGCTCCGGCACGGCGATGCGGTCGACGAGTGTCCACGCGGGGAGCGCGATCACGGCCACCCAGCAGACCAGCACTCCGGCCGTGCGCGCGCGGTCGATCAACTCCTCCCGCAGGCCGGGGATGGCCTGGGCGATCTCGTGGAGGTTCGAGCGCGTGGTCAGCATGGCCGTGGCCCGCCGATCGCCGTCCGGCAGGTCGACGTCACCGACCGACGGTGCCGTTCCGGGCAGCACGTCGCCACGGCGCAGCACCGCCACCAGGCGGCGGAACGGACCAGCGATCACGTCCCCATATCGGCAGGAACGGGCGCCGACCTGAGCAGCCGTTTCGCACCCGCCCCAAGTGGGTGACCTGCCCGTATCCCGTCGACAGCGCACGTTTTCGTTCCGGCACGGGCCGGCCCGGACTGCCGCCCTCCGGGCTCAGCGGTCCCGTCGGGCGGTGAAGCTGCTGACGAAGTCGCGCAGGCTGCGAGTGGGCCGCAGCCACGCGCCGTCCGGCGGCAGGGCGTCGAGGCGGACGCGGTCCAGCGGCTCGACGAAGGCGCCGGGGACGTCCTCGATGTCGATGAACTCGAGCAGGTCCGAGCTGATCGCGTACCCCGCGACCTCGCTGAAGGCGACCACGGTGACGTGCGTGCCCTCGCGGACGAGCTGCTCCAGCGGCTCGGCGAAGTTACGCCCGTCGCCGGAGAAGACGACCAGCCGGCGCAGCCGGTGGCTGTGCGCCCGCACGTCGATGTGGTCCAGCATGTCCTGGTCGATGTCGTCGTCCGACTGCGTCTTCGGCCGGGCGAACACCCCGTACCCGAATCCCCGCAGCGCCTCCACCCAGCGCTGGAGCGTGCCCGGCTGCGGCGGGATGTTGGCGAAGACGCACGCCTCGACGTCGGGTGCGTCGGGCGCCGACGGGTCGCCCGCTCCCTCGACGAACCAGGCCGCGATCGCGTCGAACCGGGGGCGCGACGCCGCGGTGGGCCGGGCGCCGATCACCGTCGACAGGGTCATGTCGATGTTCGGCGCGTCCCAGATGAGCAGGTCCAGCGCCGGACTGGTCCGCCCGTCCTCGACGGCGGACCCCGGTCCGGGCTCGGTCAGGGTCGCGAGGGCGGCGTCAAGGCTGTCGGACACGGGAGCAGTGTGCCGCGCCGCCGGGACGCCGGTGCGGGGCGGCTCCATCTGCGGCACGGCGGGCACGTCGGTCATCGGGCGCGGCGGGCCGGCGGGTGCGGTCGCCCGGCGCCCCGGGCGGCGCCCGATCACCCGGCCTGGGATACCGCGCAACGGGCGAGGGCGAGCGCGCAGACATCGCCACCGGCCGCGTGGACGGCACGCACCCAGCGGGGCACCTCGTCGGCCGGCATGGCGTGCCCGAGCAGCCAGCCCTGGGCCAGATCGCAGCCGGCCTCGCGCACCATCCGCAGGTGCTCGGGGGTCTCCACCCCCTCGGCGACCGAGCGGATGCCCAGCGTCCGGGTGAGTCCCACGATCGCGCTCAGGACCGCGCCGGTCTCCCCGGCGACGGCGCGCTCGGCGGCGTTGAGGAGCGAGCGGTCGATCTTCAGCGTGCCGATCGGCAGCGCGAACAACTGGGCGAGGGACGACCAGCCGGTGCCGAAGTCGTCGATGGCCACCCGCACCCCGAAGCTGCGCAGCACGGTCAGCTGGTCCTCGGCGCGGGTCGGGTCCTCGGCCACGCACGTCTCGGTGAGCTCGAGGATCAGCTGGTCCGGCGGCAGCCCGGAGTCTCGCAGCGCCACGCGGACGTCCCGGACCAACGTCTCCGTCGAGAAGTGCCGGGCGCTGACGTTGACCGACATCCGCAGGGGCAGCCCCTGGGCGGCCCATTCGGCCGCCTTCCGCGTCGTCTCCCGCAGCAGCCAGCGGGTGATCGGGATGACCTGCCCGGTCTCCTCCACGACGGACAGGAAGGTGTCGGGCGGCAGCAGGCCCCGCTCGGGATGCTGCCAGCGCACCAACGCCTCGACGCCCTCGACCTCGCCGGTGTCCAGCCGGACGACCGGCTGGTAGTGGACGACGAGCTGGTCGATGGCGTCGCCGCGGAGCCGGGTGGCGACCTCCAGGCGCCAGCGTGCCGCCTCCCGCAGCCCAGGGGAGAACAGGTGGACCCGATCGCGCCCCGAGCTCTTCGCCGCGAACATCGCGGCGTCGGCGTCGCTGAGCAGCTGATGCGGGTCGCGGACGTCGGGCCGGGACACGGCCACCCCGATGCTCGCCGTCAGCGGCACGGAGATGCCCGACGTCGCGAACGGCAGGCTGAACACCGTCTGCAGCCGGAAGGCCAGCGCCGCGGCCTCCGAGGAGTCGCAGTCCCGGGCGAGGACCAGGAACTGGTCGGCGCCCAGTCGGCCCACGGCGTCGCCCGGCCGCACCTGGTCGGACAGCCGGGCACCTACCTGGTTCAGCAGCGAATCCCCGATCCGGTACCCCAGGGAGTCGTTGACGGTCTTGAAGCCGTCGAGGTCGATCACCAGCAGCGCCGTCCCGGGCCCGTCGGGCGACCCTGACCCGAGCGCGGCACCGGTGAGCTCCAGCAGTGTCGAGCGGTTGGGCAGGCCGGTCAGCTCGTCGTGACCGGCCTTCCAGGCCAGGACCTGCTCGTCGCGCACCCGCTCGGTGACATCGGCGTGGGCGATCACCAACCGGGACGTTCCCTCCACCCGCGTCGCCTGCAGCTGGAACCAGGAGGTGCGGGAGCCCAGCTGCGCCGAGTACTCGTAGTCGAAGGAGCCGGCCGGCCCATCGGCGGGTTCGGCCTGCAAGCCGGTGATTCCCGCCACGATCGCGGCGTGGTCGCTGGTTCGGAGACCTCGCGCCATGGACGTCAGGTAGTCGTTCCCGACCCCACCGGGCTCGATCCCGACGCTCCGCAGGAGCTCGCCGTCGGAGACCCACGCACGGTTGGCGGTGAGGATCCGGCCGTCGGCGTCCACCAGCACAGTCGCCGAGGGCAGCGCTTCCAGCACGGCGGTGAGCTGGCGCGTCTCGTCGTCCCGCCGGCGTTCGGCGCGCAGTCGCTCGTCGACGTCCCGGGCGATCACGGTGAGACCTCGGGAGTCCGGATAGGCACGCAGCTCGAACCAGTGGTCCCAGCGCTCGTGCAGGTACTCGAACACCCGCGGCCGGCCGTCGGCCAGGACGGCGCCGAACGTGTCCTCCACGACCGTTCCGCGCAGGCCGGGGAACGACTCGAGGAAGTTCTGCCGGAGCATGTCCGAGGCGGAGCGGCCCAGCAGGGCCTCACCCGCGGCGTTGACGTACGTGAGGACCCAGTCCCGGTCGAGGTGGTAGACGGCATCGGGGACGCCGGACATCGGGTCGGATCGACCCGGCCGGAGCCCGTCGTCGCCTGGTCGCACGCTGCCCGCTCTCATGCACTGGTCGTGGGTCCGCGTGAGCGGAGATACGGCACGGGAGCGTCCGTCGTCACTGTCGGCGTCCCCTGAATTACAAGAACTGTAGTCAGTCGCCCACGCAATCAGACAGTCGGAACCGAAGCCCTTTCGACGATCTTGTCGGCGGCGCGGCCGGCCGGCAGCGTGCCGAGCACCGCTCCCCAGTCCCCGCCGAGACGGGAGATGCAGAAGGCATCGGCGACCGCCGCCGGGGAGTGCCGCAGCAACAGGGAGCCCTGCAGGCACAACGCCAGCAGACCGGCGATCCGGCGCGCCCGGAAGGGCAGCTGGTCGGGCTCGCCGAGCTCCGCGTGCAGTCGCTTCACGGCGTCGTCGAACCTGCCGTCGACCCCGCGGGCGAGCTCGATCTCGGCGCTGACGGCGGCCAGGGTGTCCGACGACCGGCCCATCGCGCGCAGCACGTCGAGCGCGATGACGTTGCCCGAGCCCTCCCAGATGGAGTTCAGCGGCGCCTGGCGGTAGAGCCGGGGGAGCCCGGACTCCTCGACGTAGCCGTTGCCGCCCAGGACCTCCATCGCCTCGCCGACGACGGCCGGCGTGCGCTTGCAGACCCAGAACTTGGCCGCGGCCCCGGCCAGGCGGAGGAACGCCGACTCCCCCGCGTCCAGGGCCGCAGCCAGGCGGATCGCCAGCGCTGTGGCCGCCTCACTCTCCACCGCGAGGTCGGCCAGCACGTTCTGCATGAGCGGCTGGTCGACCAGGAGCGCGCCGAACGCGCTGCGATGACGAGCGTGGTGGATCGCCTGGGTCAGCGCCGCACGCACCGTCGCGGCCGACCCCAGGACGCAGTCCAGGCGCGTGGTGTTGACCATCTCGATGATCGCGGGGACCCCCCGCCCCCGGTCGCCGACCAGCCAGCCGGTCGTCCCCTCGAACTCCACCTCGCTGGAGGCGTTGGACCGGTCACCGAGCTTGTCCTTGAGTCGCTGCAGGCGGAACACGTTCCGGCTGCCGTCCGGCAGCACGCGGGGCACCACGAAGCAGGACACGCCCTCCTCGAGCTGGGCCAGCACGAGGAACAGATCGCTCATCGGCGCCGAGGTGAACCACTTGTGCCCGATCAGCCGGTAGGAGCCGTCCGAGTGGGCCACCGCCCGCGTCGTGTTGGCCCGCACGTCGGAGCCGCCCTGCTTCTCCGTCATGCCCATGCCGGCGATCAGCCCGGCCTTGCCGCCCGGCTCGGCGAGCCCGAACTCGTAGGACGTCGCCGTCAGGCCCGGCTCGTAGCGCGCGGCCAGGTCCGGGGTCCGGCGCAGCGCCGGGACGGCGGCGTAGGTCATGGTGGTCGGGCAGGCATGGCCCATCTCGACCTGCGTCCAGCCGACATAGCCGACGGCGCGTCGCACGTGCGCGTGCCGGTCGCCGGCGTCGGCCGCGGCCCACGGTGCGCCGGCCAGGCCGTTCTCCACCGCAGTCCGCATGAGGTCGTGCCAGTAGGGGTGGAACTCGACCTCGTCGATCCGGTGGCCGTACCGGTCGTGGGTCCTGAGCTTCGGCGGGTTCTCGTTGGCCACCCGGCCCCACTCCTGCGCCTGCTCGCTCCCGGCCAGGCGTCCGAGCTCGGCCAGTGACTCCAGGGTGGCGGCGTCGGCGTGCCGGACACAGGCCTCGGCGAGGACCGTGTCGCCGGCGATCGGGTCGTGTCCGGTCAGCGGCGGGACCTGGTTGGCCACCTCGTGCGTCGCACTCATGAGCGGCACCGTACGACCTCATCGCCGTGCTGTCGGCGGGCCGCGAGAACAACTCCCGGGCCAGCCGTCGCCGGGGTGCGGGGTCACTCTTTCGTGTCACCACGATCGACCGATCCACTTTCGGTCACTCTCCGCAA
>JAOPUS010000356.1 GCA_025963345.1 Blastococcus sp.
ACGCCCGGGCGCGCGGCGCGCCGGTGGAGCTTTCGGCCGCCCTGGGTTCCCGTGCCGAGGGCGCTCTCCGACTCGGAGCGCTGCTGGACGCCGAGGCCGACGTTCGCCTCGCCCGGGACCTCGCCGAGCAGGCCGGCGCCCCGTACCACCGGCGGCTCGCGCTCACCACGCTGCTGCCCGTTCTGATCGAGCGCGCCGAGCTCGAAACCGCCGAGCGGGAGCTCGAGGGGCTGCAGGTCGGCGTCGGGTACGCCGGCCTGCTGATCGCGCTAGGTGAGCTGCGGCTCTCGCAGGGACGACCGGACGAGGCGCTCGAACTCCTGCTGGCCGGCGGCGCCCAGCTGGAGAAGCGGAGCTGGACCCACCCTGGGCTCTTCCCCTGGCGGACCGGCGCGGCCCTGGCCCACCACCGAGCCGGGCGGACCGCCGAGGCCCGCGAGCTCGCCGACCGGGCCCTGACCGACGCCCGGACCTACGCCTCGCCCGGAGCGACGGGCGTGGCGCTGCGGACGCTGGGCGTGCTCGCCGGCGACGTCGATGCGCTGACGGAGGCCTCCGACGTCCTGGCCGGGACCGAGGCGCGGCTCGAGCACGCCCACGCCCTGGTGGAACTCGGTGCCGCCCTTCGCCGGACCAACCACCGCACCGAAGCCCGGGAGCCGCTCCGGGCCGGGCTCGACCTGGCCGCCCGCCTCGGCGCCACCGCCCTTCGCCGGCAGGCAGTGGACGAGCTCGCGGCCGCAGGCGCGCGTCCCCGCACCCCGCAGCGCACGGGGGTTGAGGCCCTCTCCCCCAGCGAGTACAGGATCGCGCGACTCGCCGCTGAGGGGCAGAGAAACCGGGACATCGCGCAGGCCCTGTTCGTGACCATCAAGACCGTCGAGGTCCACCTGTCGGCCTGCTACCGCAAGCTCGGGATCGCCTCCAGGACCGACCTCCCCGAGCTCCTGAGAGGCAGACGCTGACGGCCAATCGGCCGTGCTCGAGAGCGTCGGCGACGCGGTCGGGGACGCCGCCACGGCGAGCAGCGGTCCGGTCCGGCCGGTGAGCGCCTGCTGGGCGGGTCGGGTGCTGCGTGATGCCCACATCCGGGTGTACCGGGTGCGCGGCTGGCTGCACCGCATACCCGAAGCCCTCTTCGACGCGCGCATCGCCGCGATCGGTACCTCTCCCTTCTGGAGCGCCAACGCGTCGCCAACCCTGCGCGAGCGGGGACACGGGGTGCGGGAGATTGCCCGCCGTTTGGGCCGCTCTCCGTCGACAATCAGCCGGGAGTTGCGTCGCAATCTGCGGCCGCACGACCGCGGTCTCTACGACGGTGACCTGTCCCGCGTCTGGGCGTTGCCGACCGAGGCCGCGGCGCTGCGCAGCCAGTACGTCAACCGCGCCTTGGACAGCAAGGGCCTCCTGCAGCTGCCGGTGGCCATCGACGGCGGCCATGGCTGCCTCGGTGCCAGCGACGGCGAGCATCGCGCCTTCACCGACAGCGAGCTGCCGCACGTGGAGAAGAACGCATGGTCGGCCCCTACCGCTTGGGCCATCAACGTCTCCGCGGCCTTCAGCACGGCCCCGGAGGAAGATCGATCATCCAGGCCGGCCCCTGCCAGGACGTCGGCCCGGAACGGCTCCGTGCCGAGCACCGCGAGGGTGCGGGGATCGGTGCGCGGCCGTGCCGGTGCCCCGGGGGAATGAAGCCGTAGCGGTCGAGCCCGCTGGTACTCGGTCAGGGCATCGAGAAGCGGGGCGTCGCTCTGATCCATGCACCGTTCCTACCGCGACAGCAGTCCGCTGGCTGTTCGGTCCCCGGCTGGAGGGAGACGCGCTCAGGCTGCGGCGGCTCCGCCGACACAGTTCAGACTGAGGCCGGGTGTCGTGTCGCCGCGGTCGGCTTCGCGGCGGCCTCCACCTTCTGGGTGTCGCGTTGCGCTCGCTCGGGAGCGGCTAGCCGGACCGTGCCGTCGGCGTCGCTGCCGACCGGCTTGGCCGCACCCTGCAGGATCTCGGCCACGAACCGGACGGGGATCGGCGAGCCGCGCTCGGTGAGGATCTTGATCAGCGGCACCGCGGCGATGAACGCGGCCAGAGGGGGCTCCAGCAGCCCGAACGCCACGGCGGCAGCAAGCCCGCCGTAGTAGCCGACGGTTTCCGGAACATCGATCTGCACGGGCCCCAGCTGAATGTGGAGCAGTTTCCGGTTGTCGCTTGCCATGTCGGATTCCCTGGTCCTCGTAGGACAACGAGCAATGCCGGCGGGGGCGGCCGCCGGGTTTGACCCTCGCAACTGATCCAGCCTGCTCTGCAGCAGCGCCTCGGCGGCGGTCCGGGCCACCTCGCCCGTCACTGCACCGGCTCTACCGGGGAATCACTTGTCCGAGGACGAGAAGGCATCCCGGGCCCGGTCCAGCATGGCGGCAAACGGGCCGGCGACGTAGTTCGCTGCCGTTGTCTTCGCCGACGGATGCGGATGGGTCGGGGCCATTTCCTCAGCCCGCATCACCCGGTCGCGTGCCTTGACCAGTGCCTCGGCGTCGGTGTTCTGACGCAGCAGCGGAAACTCCTGAGTTTCCTCGGCCTGCGCGTGATCGAGCACCGACTGCCGGAACTCGGTGAAAGTGGTGACGAACTCGGCGCTCTCCACGTCCATCTTCTCGAGCGCGGCCAGGACCTCCTTGGCCCGGTTCTCCTCCTGCATACGTCCTTCGGCCACTCGCTCGCCGTCCGGCGCCTTACGGGTGAGTGGCCGGACAATCATCTCCTCGGCCGTTTCGTGCCTGGCCAACATCTCCCGTACCGCATCGAAGGCCCGCTGCCGCGCCTCTCCGGAGCTGGCCAGCACGTCGTCCAACATGGCCCGGACCTGCTGATGCTGGCTGCGGAGGAACTCGATCACATCACTGGCATCGTCCCGAACGGCTCGCACATCTTCGGTCATTCGCCGCACCTACCCCGACCGGCCCGACACAACCCAACCCACCGGACCGACGGAGGCCCAGCAGGCCGACCAACTGCGTGTCAGCATGCTTCGTAGTCGAGCACCTCCGGGGTGAATCAGGAGGCTCGTACGACCGGACGCCCCGCGCCGTTGCCCGACTGTGCACCGCACGCGGTGGGCGGACCGCGCACGACCGCAAGCACGTGAGGGCGCGCATCGACGACACCACCAACGAGGACCAGACCCCGGCGCCCCACCTTCGCTGCCTCGCCCGCGCCGATCCGGCGGCTGACCGACCGGCGTGGCACCCGACCGGCATGTTCAGCCGCCCGGGCGGGTCGTGCGACGACCCGCCGAATCGGCGACGCCCGCCATCGGCGTCGACGCAGCAAGCACAGGCGGGCGTAAGAGCCTCCCCTGTGACCGATACGGCATGGGCCCTGGCGCAGCAGCAGGGCAAACGTCACGGACAACCGGGCCGCTGGACGTCCGGTCAGGCCCAGGGTGTGGGATAACGTCCCGCGCGTCATGGTCTCCCTAGGGAGAAGGGCCTGGTCAGTGACCGATTCTCTGGGTTCACTGCTACGCGCCTCACACCTGCTCGCGCCGGACGACCTGGCTGCCACCGTGGCCGCCGAGGCGCGGCGGATGGGCGTGCGGGAGACGGTGCTCTACCTGGCCGACTACGAGCAGGTCACCCTGCTCCCGCTGCCCGGCGCCGAGGTTCCCGAGCGTCAGGAGCTGCCGATCGAGGGCACGATGGCCGGGCGGGCGTTCCGGCGGGTCGAGGTCGTGCACAGCACGGCCCCCACCACGCACCGGCTGTGGGTGCCGCTACAGGACGGGATAGAGCGCCTGGGTGTGGCCGAACTGGACCTTCCCGCCGCACCAAGCGCAGACCTCGAGAACGCCATCCACGCCTTCGTCACGCTGGTCGCCGAGCTGATCGTGACCAATGACGCCTACAGCGACGTGTTCGCGCGCCTCCGGCGCCGCAAGACCCTGAGCCTCGCCGCCGAGATGCAGTGGGAACTGCTGCCGCCGCTGACCTTCGGCACCTCGCGGGTAGTCATCACCGGCGGCCTCGAACCCGCCTACGACATCGGCGGCGACTCTTTCGACTACGCCCTCAACGGCAGCATGGCCGACCTGCTGGTCATCGACTCGGTCGGGCATGGGCTGCCGGCCGCGGTGCTGGCATGCGTGGCCATCGGTGCCTACCGCCACGCCCGGCGCAACGTGCTCGACCTGCCCGAGATGGCCGCCGAGATCAACGCCGCCATCGCCGGCCAGTTCGGCGCCAGCCAGTTCGCTACCGCCGTCCTCGCCCGACTCGACGTCGACACCGGGCGGCTGCGCTGGATCAACGCCGGGCACCCCGAGCCGCTCATCCTGCGCGGTGCGTCCCTGGTGCAACTGCCGCACTACCCACCGAGCAGGCCGCTGGGCCTGCAGGAGACCAAGCCGGTCTGCTGCGAGACCCGGCTCGAGCCCGGCGACCGCCTGCTGCTCTACACCGACGGCATCACCGAGGCCCGCTCCCCCGAAGGCGAGTTCTTCGGCGAGCAACGGCTGGCCGACTTCATCAGCACCGCCGTCACCGCCGAGGAACCGGCACCGGAAATGGTCCGAGGACTGATGCGGCGCGTGCTCACGCACCAGGCCGACCAACTCCAGGACGACGCCAGCATCGTG
>JAOPUS010000077.1 GCA_025963345.1 Blastococcus sp.
CGAGGAGCGCGACATCCAGATCCGCGGCTACCGGGTGCGGCTGCCGCTGGATCTGCTGCTCGTGGCCAGCGCCAACCCCGAGGACTACACCAACCGTGGCCGGATCATCACGCCGCTCAAGGACCGCGTCGGCGCCGAGGTGCGCACCCACTACCCGCTCGAGCTGGCCGACGAGATCCGGCTGGTGCACCAGGAGGCGCACGTCGCCTGGGCCGACGGCGCGCACGATGCCTTCGAGCACCCGATCATCCCCGAACACCTGGTCGAGATCATCGCCCGTTTCACCCGCCTGGTCCGCGAGTCCAGCCACGTGGACCAGCGCTCGGGGGTCAGCGCCCGCTTCGCCATCGCCTCCCTGGAGACGATCGCCGCCTCCGCCGTCCGCCGGGCCGCCATCGCCGGCGAGACCCGGCCCGTGGCCCGGGTCGTCGACCTGCCCAGCGTGGTCCCGGCCAGCCGCGGGAAGGTCGAGTTCGCCGACTCGGGCGCCGATCCGGACGACGAGCGTGAGGTCGAGATCCTCGAGCACCTGCTGCGGCAGGCCACCGCTCAGACCTTCCGCGCCCGCTGTGCCGGGCTGGACCTCACCGGGCTGCAGGAGCACTTCACCGGCGGCGAGACCGTCGAGTCGGGCGAGCTGGTGCCCGCACCAGCCCTGCTCGGCCAGCTCGGCACCATCCCCAAGCTCGCCGAGCTGCTGGGCCGGCTCGGCGTCCCGGAGGGCGAGCAGTCGGCCGAGCAGGCCGCCGCCGCCGTCGAGTTC
Organism: Blastococcus sp.; assembly: GCA_025963345.1. Classification (GTDB taxonomy): domain Bacteria; phylum Actinomycetota; class Actinomycetes; order Mycobacteriales; family Geodermatophilaceae; genus Blastococcus_B. The sequence goes on from JAOPUS010000077.1 coordinate 764, forward strand.
GCGCTCGAAGGTCTCTACCTGACCCGCCGGCTGGCGAAGGACACCGACGGCATCCGCACGGTGTACGGGGCCTGACATGGCAGGGCGACCCCGGAGTGGCCGGGGATACCGGTACGGCCGCTGGCGCGGCGGGCCCGACCCGCTCGCGCCGCCCTACGACCTCGGCAACGCCGTCGACGAGATCGGCGACTCGGTGCTGGCCGGCAGCGGGGTGCGGGAAGCCCTGCGCGAACTGCTCCGCCGGGGCGCCGAAGGACGACGAGGCCTCGACGAACTGCGCCGGTCGGTGCGCGAACGGCTGCGCAAGGCGCGCACCGCCGGGCGGATGGACGGCACCCTGCAGGAGGTCCGTGAGCTGCTCGACAAGGCACTGACCGCCGAGAAGCGCGAGCTGTTCCCCGACCCGGACGACGCTGCCCGGCTGGCGGAGGACGAGCTGGAGGCGCTTCCCGACGACACGGCCGGCGCCGTCCGGGCGCTGAAGGACTACCCGTGGCGCTCGTCGGAGGCACGCCAGGCCTACGAGCAGATCCAGGACCTGCTGCGCCGGGAGGTGCTCGACAGCTCGTTCGCGTCGATGAAGCAGGCCCTGGAGAACGCCACCGAGCAGGACATGCAGGCGGTCAAGGACATGGTGGCCGACCTGTCGCAGCTCATCGACGCGCACAACCGCGGGGAGGACACCGACCAGCGGTTCGCCGACTTCATGGACAAGCACGGCCAGTTCTTCCCGGAGAACCCGGAGTCGATCGAGGAGCTCATCGACTCCCTGGCCCGCCGGGCGGCGGCGCAGGAACGGATGATGGCCGGGCTGTCGCCGGACCAGCGCGCCGAACTGTCGAACCTGATGGCCCAGACCATGGCCGACATGGGTCTGGCCAGCGAGATGTCGCACCTGCAGGACGCTCTCCGCCAGGCCCGTCCCGACCTGCCCTGGGGGCAGCGCGGGCAGGTGCCCGACGGGGAGCAGGCCCTCGGCATGGGCGACGCCACCAGCGCCGTCGCCGAGCTCGCCGACCTCGAGTCGCTGTCCAGCCAGCTGTCCCAGGGCTACGCGGGCGCCTCACTGGCCGACATCGACGAGGAACTGCTCGAGCGGGCGCTGGGCCGCCCGGCGGTCGACGACCTCGCGGCCCTGCGCCAGATGGAGCGCGAGCTGGAACGGCAGGGCTACCTCAACCGCTCCGACGGCAGGCTCGAGCTCTCCCCCAAGGCCGTCCGGCGGCTGGGCGCGACCGCGCTGCGCCGGGTGTTCGCCAAGCTCGACGCCACCGGGCGCGGTGACCACGACGTGGCCGACGCCGGCGCCGCGGGCGAGCTCACCGGCAGCTCACGAGAATGGCGGTTCGGCGACGAGCAGCCGCTCGACGTCGTCCGCACCGTCAAGAACGCCGTCCTGCGCACCGCCGGTGAACCCCGCGCGGAGCACCAGCGCCGCGTGAAGATCGCCGTCGAGGACTTCGAGGTGGTCGAGACCGAGCGGCGCACCGGGGCCGCGGTCGCGCTGCTCGTCGACCTCTCCTACTCGATGGCGCTGCGCGGCACGTGGGGCGCGGCCAAGTCCACGGCGATGGCGCTGCACTCGCTGGTGACCACCCGCTTCCCGCAGGACGCGATCCAGATCATCGGGTTCTCCTCGGTGGCCCAGGTGCTGCGCCCGGAGACCCTGGCGGAGCTCTCCGTGGACACCCTGCAGGGCACCAACCTGCAGCACGGGCTGTTGCTCGCCCGGCGGTTCCTCGCCCACCACCGGGACGCCGAGCCGGTGGTCCTGGTGGTCACCGACGGCGAGCCGACCGCACACCTGGAGGACGACGGGACACCGTTCTTCTGCTGGCCGCCGATGCCGGAGACCATCGCCCGCACGGTCGCAGAGATGGAGCGGGTGGCCCGCACCGGCGCGACGGTGAACGTGTTCGCCCTCGATCCTGACCCGGGGCTGATCCACTTCGTGCACGACCTCACCCAGCGGGCCGGCGGTCGGGTCTTCCAACCGGACACCGAGCGGTTGGGCGAGTATGTGGTCGCCGACTACCTGAGGACCCGCCGGGGCCGTCGGGCACGCTGAACGACGTGACGACCGACGCCACCCCCGCCAGCGTGACCGTCGAGGAGGTCCCGGCCGCGGACACGATCCCGCTGCGCGGCGCCGTCCTCCGCCCGGGGCGGCCGGCTGCCATCGACGGCGACGACGACCCGGCCACGTTCCACCTCGCCGCGCGTACCGCGGCCGGGCAGGTGGTCGGCGTCGTCCGTTTCCACCCGGCGCCCTGCCCGTGGCGTCCGGAGGTCCAGGCGCCCTGGCAGCTGCGCGGGATGGCGACCGACCCCGCCGTCCGCGGGACCGGTGCCGGGCGCGCCCTGGTCGTCGAGGGCCTGACCCGGGTCGCCGTCCGCGGCGGAGACCTCGTGTGGTGCGACGCGCGCGTGGCCGCCGCCGGGTTCTACGAGCGGATGGGCTTCACCGTGGTCACCGGGGAGTACGACAAGCCCGGCATCGGCCCGCACCTGGGCATGCTGAAGCACCTCGTCCCCCTCACCCCTCGCTAGCTCGGCTGAAGGACCCCCTGCTCCCCACCCCTCGCAGGCTCGGGGCGGTACCCGGCAGGAGGCCTAGGACGAGGCCTGACGCTCCGGGTGCGACCCGCTCGAGCTGATGCCCGGGATGGCCCCGGCGCGGAAGGCGTCGACGAAGAGCCGGTGGTCCTCCTGGGTGCGGCGCGCGTAGTCCTGCGCGAACTCGACCAGGTCGGCGATGAACTCCTCCCGCCGGTGCCCGATGAGCGCCGTGATGGCCTCCTCGGTCTGGAACGGCACCAGGGTGTGGTCGCTGTCGGCGTCGCCCACGCAGTGCAGCTTCGCCGTCGCCCGCCCCAGCTGGACCATGACCGGGGCGATCTCCTCGGGTTCGGTGAGGTCCTCCCAGTCCAGGTCGAGCTCGTAGGGCGAGAGCTCGGCGACGACGAACCCGACGCCGTCGATCTCGGTGTAGCCCAGGAACTGGGAGGCGTGGGCCTGCAGCGCCCGCTGGCTCAGCGACGTCCGGTGGCCCTCGTTGTGGAAGTACCGGCGGATCTCGGGGTCGTCGACGATGCGGCTGGGTGCCGGGACGTTGCCCTGCTTGAAGGAGAGGACGACGTCGTTCTCCAGAGCCTGGTCGTACCCCTCGAGCAGCACGTTGTAGGCGGGCAGGCCGGCGCTGCCGATACCGAACCCGCCGGTGCCGACGACGTCCTTCACGTCGAAGGCGACCTCTCGTCGCCGCTGGCCCGTCGGCAGCGTCTCGCGGTAGCGGTCGAGGGCCGCGAGCACCCGGTCGCGCTCGTCGTCGTCCAGCCGCCGGTTGCGCGGCCGGTCGGCGAACCGCCGGGCGAAGTCCTCGACGACGGTCAGCCGGTCCAGCAGCCCCAGCCGGGTGCGCGCGGTGGTCTCGAGGATCACCTCGTGCACCGCGCCCTCGGTGTTCTCCCGCAGCAGCGCGAACGAGCGGTCCTCGTCGGAGCGGGTGAACGACTCGACCTGGTCGAGGTAGGCGTTCAGGTACCCGCGCAGGAGGTCGGCGATGACGTCGTCCCCGAGCGCCTTGCGCCAGGCCAGCAGCGCGAAACTGGCGACGAAGCGGCGCAGGTCCCAGCTCAGGTGGCCCAGGTAGGCCTCGTCGAAGTCGTTGACGTCGAAGACGATCCGTCCGGTGCCGTCCATGTAGGTGCCGAAGTTCTCGGCGTGCAGGTCACCCTGGATCCACACCCGCGACGTCCGTTCGTCGCTCCAGCGGTCGTCGAGTGTCGCCATGTCGGCGTAGAACAGACAGGCGCTCCCCCGGTAGAAGGCGAACGGATCGGCCGCCATCTTGCGGAACTTCGACCGGAAGGCGTCCGCGTCGGCTGCCATCAGATCGGCGAAGGCGTCCACCAGGACGTCGACGATCAGCTGAGCCCGCTCGGGCAGTTCTGTGGAACGGGTCACACCTGCGAGTGAGTGGGCCACAGATAGGACGGTAGAGGGCCGATAACCTCAGTGATCACGATGGACACGACGACCGGCGGCGGAGGCAACGTGACGCGAGCGGCGACGGCACGACGTCTGGCGACCGGCGCCGCCTACAGCGGCGGCAGTGTCGGCCTGGTCGGCGCGGCTCTGTACGCCCTCCTCCGCGAGGAGGCGCGCGCCGCCCGCCGCAAGGTCGAGGCCCGGACGTCGAAGGACGGGCCGCCTTCGGGCGACGGCATCTACGGCCGCGGCCGCGGCAAGCCGCTCGTGTTCACCGTCCTCGGCGACTCCAGCGCCGTCGGCCTCGGCGTGGAACGGGCCACCGAGACCCCCGGCGTGCTCATCGCCGCCGCGCTCACCGAACTGGCCGAGCGCCCCGTGCGGCTGGTCCGGCTGGCCGTCTCCGGCGCTGTCTCCCGCGCTCTCGATGGGCAGGTCGACAAGGCACTGACCGAGCAGCCGGACGTCGCCCTGATCATGATCGGCGCCAACGATGTCACCAGCCGCGCCCGGCCGGCGGCGTCGGTCCGGCACCTCGCCGACGCCGTCCGCCGGCTGAGCGCGGCGGGCTGCGAGGTCGTCGTCGGCACCTGTCCCGACCTCGGCACCATCCGGCCGATCGCCCAGCCGCTACGGACGTTCGCCCGGAAGTGGAGCCGCGACATGGCCGCGGCGCAGACCATCGCCGTCGTCGAGGCCGGAGGTCGGACCGTGTCGCTGGGCTCGGTCCTCGGCCCCGCGTTCGCCTCCGACCGCAGCATGTTCAGCGTCGACGAGTTCCACCCCAGCGCCGTCGGCTACGCCCAGGCCGCGGCCGTCCTGCTCCCCTCGGTGGCCGACGCCGTCGGTGTCTGGCCCGCCACGGCCGACCGCGGTCTGCGTCCCGTCCGCCGCGGCACCGTGCGCCCGGTTGCTCAGGCCGCGGCGAAGGCGGCCAGCCGCACCGGCACGGAGGTCCAGGCGACCGAGGTCCGCGGCTCGGGCACCGGGCCCCGCGGCCCGTGGGCACTGCTGCGCCGCCGCCGGCCGACCGAGCTGCTCAGCCCCGAACAGATGGAGGAGTCGGCCGAGGCCACCGTCGTCGGCTGAGGGCGGTCCGGCCCGCGTGGCCTGCGTTACTGCGGAGTAGTTTCGGGGCGACCCGACGTCCGCCGACCGTCCGCGGAACCCGCCTCATCGTGGAGGACCCATGCCAGAAGCCGTCATCGTCGCCACCGCCCGCTCCCCCATCGGTCGCGCGTTCAAGGGGTCCCTGAAGGACCTGCGCCCCGACGACCTTGCCGCGACCATCGTGCGCGCCGCCCTCGACAAGGTGCCCGAGCTCGACCCCCGCGACATCGACGACCTGATGCTCGGCTGCGGCCTGCCCGGCGGCGAGCAGGGCCACAACCTGGGCCGCGTCGTCAGCGTCCTGCTCGGCATGGACCACCTGCCCGGGACGACGATCACCCGCTACTGCTCGTCCTCGCTGCAGACCACCCGCATGGCCATGCACGC
>JAOPUS010000078.1 GCA_025963345.1 Blastococcus sp.
GGGTCGGCGGGCGCGGTGGCTGCGACCGCGGCCACGGCGGGGGTCGCGTCAGGGGTGGCCGTGGCCTCCGGCGCTGCGGGGACCACGACGGGCGCGCCCATCAGCAGCGCCCAGACGGCCGTCGGCAGCCCGGTCGGGGCCGGGTCGGCGCCCGTGGTCGTCGGCTCCGTGGCCTCGGCCTCCACCGTGGTGCCACCGTCGACGACGGTCTCGCCGGCCTCGGTGCCCTCGGTCGGGTCGGACGGCCGGTCAGCGGCCCGGCCGGCGCGGTGCACGGCGTGCGGGGCTGGACGCTCCGCGCGATGGCTGGCCCGGTCCGTGGCACGGTCGGGCCGGTCGGTGGTGCGGTCGGACCTGTCGGCAGCCCGGTCGGCCGTGCGGGAGCCCCGCTCGTCCTGGGCGCCGCGACGCTCGATCGCCCGGTCCGAGGGCCCCCGGCCGGCGGGCCGGTCGGCGGACAGTGCGTCGTCCAGCATCGAGGCGAAGGGCGAGGCCCCGGCGCTGCTGCGGGAGGCAGCACAGGTCGTGGACGTCGCCCGCACGGCGGGCGCCGACGGGGTCACGGAAGCTGTCATCGATATCCCTCTGCCTTGCTCATCACGCTGCGGACGTAGTTCTGGGTCTCGGAGTACGGCGGGATCCCGCCGTACCGGCTGACCGTGCCGGGGCCGGCGTTGTAGGCCGCCAGCGCCAGGTCGGTGGAGCCGAACTGCTTCGTCAGACTGCTGAGGTAGCGGGCGGCGCCGTCGATCGCGGAGTTCGGGTCGAGGGGGTTGACGCCCAGGCCGGCCGCGGTGGAGGGCATGAACTGCATGAGCCCCTGGGCCCCGGCGGGGGAGACGGCCTGGGAGTCGAAGCCGGACTCCTGGTTCGCCATCGCCGCCAGCAGCGACGCGTCGACCCCGTAGCGGCTGGCCGCGCGGCTGAACAGGTCGGCGTACGGCACGCCGGCCAGCGCGCTGCCGCTCGAGGTCGCCGGCATCGTCGTCTGCTCGGGCAGGACCCGGCGGATGACGGTGGGGGTGCCGACGTCCTGCACCTTGACCGACTCGCCGGGCTGCGGAGCGGCGATCATCTTGCCGTTGCCGACGTAGATGCCGACGTGGTCGATCCCGGCACGCGACGAGGAGTAGTCGAAGAACACGAGGTCACCCGGGCGCGCGTCGTCGATCGACGCCACCGCCCGTCCCGCGGTGGCTTGCTGCGAGGAGGTGCGGGGCAGGTCGACGCCAAGGTTGCCGTAGACGAGCTGGGCGAACCCCGAGCAGTCCAGGCCCTTCGACGGGTCGGTGCCGCCCCAGAGATAGGGGACTCCGATGTACTTCTGCGCCTCGGCCACGACCGCGCTCTCCGAGGCCGTCGCGGTCGAGCTCCCGGAGGAGGTGGCGCTCGTCGAGTTCAGGCCGGCAGCCGCGGCCGCGCTCGCCCAGTCGGCGGAGCCGGTCGAACGCGCGGAGTAGAGGAAGCGGGACTGGATCTCGCTGATCCGGGTCTGGACCTGGGTCACTCCGTCCACGGGACCTCCTCGGCGGAGCCGGCGCCCGCGTGCTGGAGCCGGCCGGCGCGGCCAGTGACGAGATCGTCGACCGCCCGCTCCTCGGCGGCGTCCTCGGCGTGCTGCAGCGCGTCCTGGTGCCGCTCGCGCAGCTTCTCCAGGCCCTTGGTGCGCTGTGCGGCCGCCGTCCACCGGGCGCGCACGAGCTCGGCCTGCTCCGCCTGGGCGGTCGCCAGCGAACGCGCGTCGGAGGCGTCAGTGGCGGCGGTGCGCAGCAGCGTCATCGCGAGGACGAAGTCACCGGCCGGCAGGAGGCGCGGGAGGACGGCGGTGGCCAGAGCCGTTTCGTACTCGGTGGCCCGGCGGTCGGCGTCGGTGGCGGTGTTCGCGGCCTGCGCGGCGGCGGCGGCCGCGGCCCGCTCCTCGGTACGGCGCAGCTCCAGGACCGGCTGCAACCGGAAGGCGGCGCGCTTCATGCCACGCCCCCGCGCCACTCCGCAGGCGTCGTCATGCGCCCCTCACGATCCGCTGCAGCCACGCCCACGACTCCGCCGGCGGGGTGGACTCACCCATGGGTTGCTGCAGGAAGCTCTCGATCGCCGGCGCGAGCTGGCGTGCGCGGTCGACGAGCGCGTCGGTGCCGGTCTGGTAGGCGCCGATCTCGATGAGCTCCTTCACGTCCCGCAGGGCGCCCATCAGCCGGCGGACCTCGCGGGCGTCGGCCATCTGCTGCGGCGGCACGACGGCGCTCGCCACCCGGGAGACGGACTCGAGGACGTCGATGGACGGGAAGTGGCCGACGGTCGCCAGCTTGCGGGTGAGCACGATGTGCCCGTCGAGGATCGACCGGGCGGTGTCGGCGATCGGCTCGTTGTGGTCGTCGCCCTCGACCAGGACGGTGTAGAGACCGGTGATGGACCCGGTGACGCCCGTGCCGGCCTTCTCCAGCAGCTGCGGCATCATCGCGAAGACGCTCGGCGGGTAGCCGCGGGTGGCCGGGGGCTCGCCTGCCGACAGTCCCACCTCGCGCTGGGCCATGGCGGTGCGGGTGATCGAGTCCATGAGCAGCAGGACGTCGCGCCCCTGGTCGCGGAACGCCTCGGCGATGCGGGTGGCGACGAACGCCGCCTTCAGCCGCACCAGCGGGGGCTCGTCGGAGGTGGCGACGACGACGACGGTGCGCGCCATGCCCTCGGGGCCGAGGTTCTCCTCGAGGAACTCGCGCACCTCGCGGCCACGCTCGCCGATGAGGCCGATGACGCGAACGTCGGCGTCGGTACCGCGGGTGATCTGGGCCAGCAGGCTGGACTTGCCGACGCCCGAACCGGCGAAGATGCCGAGGCGTTGGCCCTTGCCGCAGGGCACCAGGGTGTCGAGCGCGCGGACGCCGAAGGTCAGCGGCCGGTCGACGCGCGTGCGTGACAGCACGTGCGGGGTCTCGCTGGCCAGGTCGACGTAGGAGACGCGCGATCCCAGCGGCGGGCCGCCGTCGACCGGCCGGCCGAGTCCGTCGAGCACCCGGCCGAGCAGCGCCTCGCCGACCGGCACCTGCAGGGGCATCCCGGTCGCGCGGACGGGGGCGCCGGCGTGGATGCCGGAGAGGGTGCCGAGCGGCATGCAGGTCAGCCGCTCGCGACCGACCGCGACCACCTCGGCCAGCAGCGCCCGCTCACCGGGGTTGATCTCGACGAGGTCACCCACCGCGGCGGAGAGGCCGTCGACGGTCATCGTCAGGCCCATGGCCCCGCTGACCGAGCCGGTCACCTGGGGCCGGGCCGCGGCGCGGGCCCGGGTCATCAGCGTGCTGGGCACGCTCATGAGGTCAGGACCGCCTGGACCCGCTCGAGGGCGGTCATGAGCTGGGCGTCGATGCGCCGGGGACCGGTCTCAGCGACCGCTCCCGCCCGCTCGACGGCCGCGTCGCCGATGACCCGGACGCTGTCGGGAAGCTCGGCGTGCGCCTCGGCCGGGATCTCGGCGAGGTCGTCGGGGTGGACGCGGACGACGACCGGCGCGTCGGAGGGGACCAGCGCCAGCGCCCGGCGGACGGCGTCGAGCACGGGGGAGTCGGCGAGGGCGAGTTCGCGGCCGAGGATGTCCTCGACCAGCGTCAGGACCATCCCGATGATCGTCTCGCGGACCTCGTCGGCCACGGGAACGGCCGCCTCGTCGAACCGGGTCACCGCGGCGCCGAGTGCGGCCGTCGCCGAGGCGACCCGCCGTTCCCACCGCGCCTGGACGTCGGCCAGCCGCTCGGCGGCCGCCCGCTCCGTCTCGGCGACGACGGCGTCGGCTTCTCGCATGCCCTCGGCATGGCCGGCGGCGAAGCCTTCCGCGTGGGCGTGCTGACGCAGCCGGTCCAGCTCCTCGGCGTAGACGTCGCCGAGCCGGAAGGAGGCGCCGCCGCCGACGACCGGCAGATCCGCGGCCCGGCGGATCGTCGACCGCCGTTCCTCGACCTGCGGGTGCTGCGCTCCCGGCTCGTCCTCCGGCTGCTGGTACCGGTGCTGGACGGGACCCCGCTCGCGGTAGGGCGTGGCCCGTTCTGCTCCGCTGCCGCGGAGCAGGACTCCCTCACGCAACGAACTCATCGTCCTGACCGCGGGTCAGCGTGAGCACACCGGACTCCTCGAGCGTGCGGATGACGCTGACGACCTTCGCCTGGGCCTCCTCGACGGTGCGGGTACGCACCGGGCCGAGCAGCTCGATCTCCTCGGTGAGGTTCTCGGCGGCGCGCTCGGAGAGGTTCCGGACCACCTTGTCGCGGACGTCGGGCCGGACCCCCTTGAGCGCCGTGGCCAGGTCGTTGGCCTCGACCTCGCGGAGCACCTGCTGCAGGGACCGGTCGTCGATCGTGACGATGTCCTCGAAGACGAACATCTGCGAGCGGACCTGCTCGGCGAGCTCGGGGTCGGCGTTGTCCAGCCACTCGAGGATGGAGCGCTCGGTGGGCCTCGGCGAGCGGTTGATGATCTCGACGAGGGTCTCGACGCCGCCGACGGTGGTCATGTCCTGGTGCGCGAGCAGCGAGCCCATCCG
>JAOPUS010000389.1 GCA_025963345.1 Blastococcus sp.
CCGTGGCTGTTCGGGCTGGACTTGATGAACATCATCGGCGGCAGGTCGTCGAGGTACCAGTTGGCCGGGATCTCGACGAGGTCGGTCTCGTGCCCGCGCACGAGCGGCTTCATCCAGCTGTCCGCCGGCGCCGAGTAGTCGATCTTCGTCCAGGAGTCGCCCACCCGGACGTAGTAGGGCTCGAAGTCCCGGTGCATCAGTGAGTGGTCGTACGTGATGCCCCGCTCGAGCAGCAGCTCGTTCGTGACGCCGCTGAACTCCCACCAGGGGGCGACGTAGCCGGTGGGGCGGTGTCCGGCCCGCTTCTCGATGAGCTCGATGCAGCGATCGAGTACTGCCTGCTCCTGCTCCCGGCTCATCGCTATCGGGTTCTCGTGGCTGTAGCCGTGGACGCCGATCTCGTGCCCGGCGGCGACGCACGCGTCGAACTGCTGCGGGAACGTCTCGATCGAGTGCCCCGGCCAGAAGAACGTCTGCGTCAAGCCGTTCCGCCGGAACAGCTCGAGGATGCGAGGCACGCCGACCTCGCCTGCGAACACGCCCCGGGAGATGTCGTCCGGGGAGTTCTCCCCGCCGTACGAGCCGAGCCAGCCGCCCACGGCGTCGATGTCGACGCCGAAGGCCACGAAGATCTGCTTGGTCATCGCTTGTCGCGCTCCTTCCGGGATGGGCCGCGTCCCCGGTCCGGGCCGCGGCAGGGGATGTCAGACGGCGAGGCGGTCGGCCAGGACGCGCCGCGGGTCGTCGGGTGCGAGGGCGAGAGCCGCGGCCAGCAGCAGGCGTGCCTGCCATGGGCTGAGGTCACCGGCGAACACGGCCCCGGCCCGCGCCAGGCGCGCACCCCCGGTGGCGTAGAGGGGTTCGACCGGGCCTGACGGCACCCGGGAGCAGACGAGCACGGGGATGCCGCGCGCGATCAGTTCCTCGGCGGCCTCGGCGACCGCGGGCGTGACGTTCCCGGCGCCGAAGGCCTCGAGCACCAGCCCGGTGGCGCCGGCGGCCACCGCGGCGTGCATCAGGGAGCCGTCCACGCCCAGGTAGCAGGCCACGACGTCGACGCGTGGCAGGTCGGCAGCCAGATCGAGCGGCATCGCCGCCGGGCGGACAGGGCGGCCCAGTGGCAGGACGGACGCAGCGGCCAGCCGGAGCACCGGGCCTCTGCCCGGAGCCGCGAAGGCCCCGCTGCGCAGCGTCTCGACCTTGCGCACACCGCGGGCGGCGAAGACCAGCCCGTCGAAGCACAGGAGAGCACCGAGGTCCCGGGCTGCGGGGGAGGCTGCGACCAGGAGGGCGTCGGCGAGGTTGGCGGGACCGTCGGGAGCCGCGGCGTCGAACGGACGTTGCGCCCCGGTGAACACGATCGGGCGTGGGTCGTCGTGCACGAGATCGGCGAGGTACGCCGACTCCTCCATCGTGTCGGTGCCCTGGGTGACGACGACGCCGTCCACGCCCCGCCCCAGACAGCGACGGGCCTCCGCCACCAGTCCCCGGAGGTCGGATGTCGTGAACGCGAAGCTGCCGACGGTGCCGAGGTCGCTCGTCGTCACGGTCACTCCGGGGTGCGCACCGGCCGCGGCGAGCAGCTCCTCGGCCGGGGTGACGGCGGCGAGCCCGTCCGGCCCGTGCCGACTGGCGATGGTGCCCCCCGTGGCCAGCAGATGGACCCGTCGCACGCGACCTCCTTCTCGGCCGGATACAGCCATGAGGCGACGACGTGCCCACGGTGCTCTCTTCGCCGCATGTCCGCGACCGGAGGCCCAGTTCGCGGGGGCGGGGCCGAGCCGCGCCCGGACGGTTCTCCCCACGCCCGTAGTGACGCCTTGACACAGTCGGGCTACGGGGGGTGCGGTGCACGTGCAGAACGGAACAGTCCTGAACTGTGTCTGCAGGAGAGGCTTCAGGAACAGCTCAGGTTTGTGTCACAGTGCCGTATGAGGCGCTGCATGACGCCCGTCATCGCCGCGTGCGTGCTCGTCCTGTCCGCCACGCCGGCCCAAGCCGCGCTGCAGCCGTGCGCGGTCGGCTACGTGCGCCTCACCTTCGACGACGGTCCAAACAGGAACGCCACACCCGCCATCCTCGACACTCTCGCGGCTCGCGGTGTGAAGGCGACGTTCTTCGTGGTCGGTTCGATGGCCGCCGCCAGCCCCGGCATCGTGCGCCGCGCCAGCACGGAGGGCCATCGGATCGGTAATCACTCCTGGAGCCATCCGAACCTCACCAAGCTGAGCAGGGAGCAGGTGACGTCGCAGCTGGCCCGCACCAACGAGACGATCAAACAGGCGACCGGGGTTTCTCCGACGGAGTGGCGCCCGCCCTACGGGGCCACGAACGCCCTCGTGGAGGCAGCGGCCCGGGACGTCGGGTTGACCTCGATGGTGCTGTGGACCGTCGACCCGCGGGACTGGGCAGATCCGCCGGCGACGACGGTCCGGGACCGGGTGCTGCAGGCCGTGCGGCCGAACAGCACCGTGCTCCTCCACGACGGCACCGGGGCGAACACTCCGGAAGCTCTTCCCATGATCCTGGACGGGCTCGCTGACAGGGGCTACTGCACGCAGTGATCTGATGATCATCACGGCACCGCACTGCCCACTCTGTGCGCTGATCGCGACGACGACCAGCTGACCGTCAGCCACGCCACTGATGGCCAGTGAGAAGCCGTTCACCTTCCTGTCGGCGTCGACATTGTTCGGAACCGCGTCGGGCTTCTGAATCCTGCGTGCGTCGGGTCGGCTCGCTGGAGAGGCGGAATCCCCGCCGTTCCCCAGGGCGACATGCGCACGGCGAAGGTGAGCGCGTCGGACAGCGCCCGCTCACCGGCACCCGCTCGGCCAGGTCATACCCGCGCGCTTCCATCGGTCTCTCACGTCCACCCGTCTTCGCTGAGATCCGGGTCTCCTGAACACCGCATCTTTGATCTGCTCGGCTCCCGCTAGGACACCGGCCCGACGGGGTATGCCCTCCCGACGCCTACGGGACCGAGGTGTGACATGACGATGACCGAGCGGGCGGACCGGTTCCAGCGGCGGCATCCGGGCGCGGGCTTTCCGATCGCGGTGCTCTACAAGTTCGCCGACGACGACGGTCATTTCCTGGCGGCCTTGATCACCTACTACGGCTTCCTCGCGCTGTTCCCCCTTCTCTTCCTCCTGTCCACGGTGCTGGGCCTGCTTCTGCGCGGGAACCCAGAGTTGCAGCAGCAGGTCCTCGACTCAGCGCTCAGGGAGCTCCCGGTCATCGGGGCTCAACTGGGCACCCCGGAGCGTCTCGGCGGCGGCGTCGCCGGCCTGGTCGTCGGCACGCTGGTCGCCCTCTACGGCGGGACCGGCCTGGGCCAGGCACTCCAGCACACGATGAACACCGCCTGGGCCGTTCCCCGCCACCGGCGGCCGGACCCGATCCGGTCTCGCTTGCGCAGCCTGGGGCTGCTGTGCAGTCTCGGGCTGCTCGTGGTGGGCAGCACGGTCCTGTCGGTGCTGGGCAGCGGTGTCGCCACCATCGGCGGCGGTCTCAGCGTATGGCTGCACGTCCTGTTGACCGCGGTCTCCGTTCTCTTGAACGCAGCGGTCTTCGTGCTGGGATTCCGGCTGACGACGGCGCGCCGGCTGACGGTCCGGCAGGTGGCGCCGGGCGCCCTCGTCGCCGCGGTCGTCTGGCAACTGCTCCAGACGTTCGGCGGGGTCTACGTCGCGCGCGTGGTCAAGAACGCCACCGCCGTGAACGCGGTCTTCGCCCTCGTCATCGGACTCATGGCGTTCCTCTACCTGGCTGCGGTCGTGCTCGTGCTCTGCGTGGAGATCGACGCCGTCCGGGTGGACCACCTCTACCCCCGCGCCCTCCTCACGCCCTTCACCGACGATGTCGATCTGACCAGCGGCGACGAGCGTGTCTACGCGGATGCAGCACGCGCTCAGCGCGCGAAAGGCTTCCAGCGCGTGGACGTCCACTTCGACGACGGGACAGGCTCGAGCACCGAGTGTTCACCGGAGACGGGGCATCCGTCGGGGGTCACGCAGCCGGAGATGCCAGACCACCGATGACCCGCCATCCCATTGGCGTCAGAGGGCCCGGCACCTCCTCCAGCCGCGCAGAGGCGGACCCATGAACAGCGCACGGCGCCGGTGTCTGCGACAGCGCCGGGGGCGCCCGACCGGGCGGGTCAGCCGCCGCCGACGGCTTGTCCGCCGGACAGGTGGGCCTGTTTGGGCGCCAGCCCGCGCAGCGCCTCGGCCGCCACCTGCGTTCGGGCAGCACCCGCGGCCGCGGTCACCGCGGCCCCGACCAGGCCCTCCACCAGCGGTGCGGGGGAGAGGACCACCCGCTCGCGGACGTCGTCGTCGACCAGCTCCAGGGCCGTCTCCGCGGACAGGACAGCGCTGCCGAGATCCATGAGCACGACGACGCCGTCCCCACTGTCGGCCGCGGTCATCGCCGCCGCGATCGCCGTGGCGTCGGTGCCGAGGCCGCCGTCGACGTCACCGGCCGCGACCTCGACGGCGAGCTCCCGGCCCGGCAGCATGCCGCGGGCGAGCACCACCGCCGCGTCGGCCAGCGCTCGGCTGTGGGACACGACCACCAGTCCGACGGGCACGACTCAGCTCCTGCCGGCCAGCGCGGTCGAGGCGGCCTCCATGAGCAGGGTCGCCGAGGTGGCGCCCGGGTCCTGGTGACCGGCGCTGCGCTCGCCGAGGTAGCTGGCCCGCCCCTTGCGGGCGACCATCGGCACGGTCGCGTCCCGTCCGCGCGCGGCCCCCTCCGCGGCGGCCCGCAGCGCCACGTCCAGCGGCCTGCCGTCGGCAAGTGCCTCGTCGAGCGCGTCGCAGGCAGGTCCCAGCGCGTCGAGCATCGTCTTGTCGCCGGGCTCGGCCTTGCCGCGCGCGGCGATGCCCTCGACGCCCGCCCGCAGCGCCGCGGCCAGCGCAGCGCCGTCCCCCTCGCCGAGCGCACCCGAGGCCCGCAGGAAGAAGGTGCCGTAGAGCGGGCCGCTCGCCCCGCCGACCGTGCGGATCAGCGTCGTCGCCACCGTCTTGAGGACCGCGGCGGGGTCGGTCGGGGATTCGGCGGCAAGCGCGGAGACGGCGGCCGCAAGGCCTCGGTCGAGGTTGGTGCCATGGTCGGCGTCGCCGATGGCTGCGTCGAGCTCGGTCAGCACGTCGCGTTGCTCGTGGACCAGGCGGGCGAACTCCTGTACCCATGCCGTGAGGTCGGCGCCGTGGACCGCGTCAGCCACGGTCAGGCGCCCCAGCGCAGCGCCGGGGTGCGCACCGGGGCGTCCCACAGCCGCACCAGCTCGTCGTCGGCCTTGAGCAGGGTCACGGAGCAGCCGGCCATCTCCAGGCTGGTCATGTCCGAGCCCACCAGGTTGCGGGCGATGCCGATCCCGGCCTTCTCCAGGACGGCGACCACCTCGGCGTACATGAGGTAGAGCTCGAGCAGCGGCGTGCCGCCCATGCCGTTGACGAAGGCGATCACGCCCCCGCCACCGGTGAAGTCGAGGTCGGCGAGCACCGGCTCGACGAGCATCTCGGC
>JAOPUS010000408.1 GCA_025963345.1 Blastococcus sp.
ACCCGGAAGTACTGCGGCACGTAGATGACGGTGATCGAGATGGCCGCGGCCATGATGCCGCCCCACATGCTGGACTGCCCGCCGCTGATCACGATCGCCATGACGATGGCCAGCAGCAGCGAGGGGAAGGCGTAGATCGCGTCGCAGATGACCACCAGGACACGGTCCAGCCAGCCACCGAAGTAGCCCGACACGAGGCCGAGCAGCACGCCCAGGAAGATCGACAGGACGACGGCGATCACGATGACGTAGAGAGCCGTCCGTGAGCCCCAGATCACCCGCGACAGGACGTCGTAACCGCCGACGGTGGTGCCGAGCCAGTGCTCGCCCGACGGCGGCTGCTGCGCGCCGAACGCTCCGGAGGCGTCGCGCAGCTGGTTGTACTCGTAGGGCGCCAGCAGCGGGGCGAAGATCGCCGTGAACACGAAGACGCCGCTGAGCACCAGGCCGACGACGAGCATGCCGCGCTGCAGGCCGACGCTCTGGTGCAGCTGACGGATCAGCGGCAGGCTGCGCCAGCCGCGGCGCCGGCGGTTCGGATGAGGCTCGGTGACGGTGGCCATCAGTACCTCACCCGGGGGTCGATGAGCGCGGCGATGACGTCGACGATGAAGTTCGTGACGGCGACGATCACGGCCAGCAGCACGACGATGCCCTGGACGGCGACGAAGTCGCGGGCCTGCAGGTACTGGGTCAGCTGGAAGCCGAGGCCCTTCCACTCGAACGTCGTCTCGGTGAGCACCGCGCCGCCCAGTAGCAGCGCGATCTGCCGGCCGATGACCGTGACGATCGGGATCAGCGCCGGCCGGTAGGCGTGCTTGCGCAGCAGTCGCCGCTCGGGCACACCGCGGGAGCGGGCCGCCTCGACGTAGCCCATCCCGAGGGTGCCGATGACATTGGTGCGCACCAGCCGCAGGAAGACACCGGCGGTCAGCAGGCCGAGGGCGACGGCCGGCAGGATCGCGTGCTGGAGGACGTCGGAGATGACCGCACCGTCGCCGAGCCGGATCGCGTCGATCAGGTAGATGCCCGTCGAGCCGTTCAGCGTCTGCAACTGGATCTCCGCACCGGTCGAGGCCCGGCCGGCCACCGGCAGCCAGCCCAGCTGCACCGAGAAGACCAGCTTGAGCAGCAGGCCGAAGAAGAAGACCGGGGTGGCATAGCAGAGGATCGCGAAGACCCGCAGCGCGGCGTCGGGCCACTTGTCGCGCCAGTAGGCGGCCAGCCGGCCGAGCGGGATGCCGACGACGAAGGCCACCAGCAGCGCGTAGAAGGCCAGCTCCAGGGTCGCCGCGCCGAAGGTCGTGAGCACCTCGGTCACCGGGCGGTTGTCGCTGATCGTCGTCCCGAAGTCGCCGTGCAAGAGCGCGGTCAGGTACTCCCAGTACTGCACGAGGATCGGCCTGTCGTAGCCGGCCGCGTGGACGCGTTCGGCCAACTGCTCCCCGGTCAGCCGCCCGCCGAGCGCGGCGGTGATCGGGTCACCTGTGGAGCGCATCAGGACGAACACCGTCGTCACCAGGATGAACACGGTGGGGAAGATCAGCAGGAAACGGATCAGCAGATAGCTACCCAGCCCTCCCCCGCCCCCGCGTCGCTTCGCCGACGCCGGGGTGGCGGCGTCGGGAGCTGCACCGCTGCCGGTCAGCTCGGTCGTCGTCGTGGCCATCTCTCCCACCTGTGTTCGGGCCCGGACAGGCCGGACCCCGGGTGACCCGCGCGGAGCGGGTCACCCGGGGCCGTGTGCCTCCAGCTTCTCAGCCTTCGGCGTGATCTGTGCGCGGGTCAGCCCTTGCTGAGGGCGCCGTAGCGGAACTTGAACGAGGCGTCCAGGGTGTCCTGGGTGCCCTTCACGGCGGTTCCGACGACCGCGACCTGAGCGCCCTGAAGGTAGGGGACCGTCGACAGGTCGCCCGCCTCCAGCTTCTGGATCTGCTCGATCAGGGCCGTGCGCTCAGCGGCGTCAGGGGTGCTGGCCTGCTTGATGATCAGGTCGTTGACCTGCTGGTTCGCGTAGTGGTTGCTCAGGAAGTTCTTCGTCAGGAAGAACGGCGTGAGGTAGTTGTCGGCGTCGGAGTAGTCCGGGAACCAGCCGAGCTGGTACGCCGGGTACGCGTCCGCCGTCCGCTGCTTGGCGTACTGCACCCACTCGGTGGTCTGCAGGTTCACCGTGAACAGGCCGCTGGATTCCAGCTGGTCCTTGATCAGGGCGTACTCGTCACCGGAGGACGGACCGTAGTGGTCGTTGGAGTACTGCAGGTTCAGCTGGATCGGCGTCTGCACGCCGGCTGCCTGCAGCCGGGCCTTGGCCTTGGCCGCGTCGGGGGCACCCTTGCCATCGCCGTACTGGTCCATCAGGGGCTTGATGGCCCCGGTCAGGCCGTCGGGGACGAAGGAGTAGAGCGGCGTGTAGGTGCCCTTGTAGACCTGCGAGGCGATCTCGTCGCGGTTGATCAGGTCGGCCACCGACTGACGGACGGCCAGCGCCTTGGCCGGGTCGGCCTCGGGGGTCGCGGCGCCGTACGGCTGGGTGTTGAAGTTGAACGTGATGTAGCGGATCTCGCCGCCGGGACCGTCGACGACCTGGACCTTGTTGTTGCCGCGCAGGTCGTCGATGTCGGTGGCCGACAGGCTGCGGAAGGCGACGTCGATGTTGCCCTGCTGGATGTCCAGCTTCAGGTTCGACGAGTCGGCGTAGTACTTGACGTTGATCGTGTCGGTCTTCGGGGCGCCGAGCAGGCCCTGGTAGTCCGCGTTGGCCTTGTACGACACCAGGTTGTTCAGGTCGTAGCTGGTGATCGTGTACGGACCGGCGAAGGCCTTGCCGTCGACGATGGCCTGGTCGGGGGTCACCGCGGTGGCCGAGAAGACCTCCTCGTCCACGATCGGACCCGCCGGGCTGGAGAGGATCTGCGGGAAGACCTGGTCGTTCTCCGACTTCAGGTTGAACACGACGGTGGTGTCGTCGGGGGCATCGGTGCTCGCGAGGTTGTAGAGCAGCGACGACGGGCCGTTCTCGGCGGCGATCGACACCTGGCGGTCGAACGTGAACTTGACGTCCGAGGAGGTCAGGTCGTGGCCGTTGGCCCACTTCAGGCCGGGCTTGAGCTTGACCGTGTACTGGGTCGGTGAGGTGAACGAGGCCGACTCGGCGATGTCCGGCTCGACATCCGGGCTGCCGTAGGGCGTGTTCATCAGGAACGGGAAGACCTGGTTCATGATGGCGAAGGAGCCGTTGTCGTACGAGCCCGCGGGGTCGAGCGTCGTGACCTTGTCCGTCGTGCCGATGGTCAGCGTGCCGCCGCCACCGGATCCGCTGTTGTTGTTGCTGCCGCCACCACAGGCGGTCAGCACCAGGGCCGTCGCCGCAACGCCCGCCGTGGCGACAACGCGCCGACGGCTGCTCGAACCGGATCTCATCCGTTACCTCGTCTTCAGACGGCGACTCGCGGGCACGGGAACATGCACCACCGCGGCCACCTGGCTAATGGAGGAATGGGTCTAACACGGTCTCTCAACAGTAAGAAGTTCGGTGAAGACACTGTTACCGCGTCGTGACTGCAGTCGGCCCCGCTGCAGGGTCCCGCCGCGAGCCTGCGAGCGGTGGGGGGCAGCGGGGTCCTTTCTCAGGCGTCGATCCGACGGCGTCCCTCGAACGCCCGCCCGAGAGTGACCTCATCGGCGTACTCCAGGTCACCGCCGACCGGCAGCCCGCTGGCGAGCCGGGAGACCGCGAGACCCATCGGGGAGACCAGCCGGGCCAGATAGGCCGCCGTCGCCTCGCCCTCGAGGTTCGGGTCGGTGGCGATGATCAGCTCGGTGACGGCGCCGTTCATCAGCCGGGTCATGAGCTCCTTGACCCGCAGGTCGTCGGGCCCCACGCCGTCGATCGGGCTGATCGCGCCGCCGAGGACGTGGTACCGCCCGCGGAACTCGCGGGTGCGCTCGATGGCGACGACGTCCTTGGGCTCCTCGACGACGCACAGGATGTCGTCGACGCGGCGCGGATCACGGCAGATGCGGCACTGCTCGGCCTCGGCCACGTTGTAACAGGTCACGCAGAAGCGGACCTCCAGCTGCACGCGGGTGAGCGCGGCGACCAGCCGGGTGACGTCGGTGGACTCGGCGGCCAGCAGGTGGAAGGCGATCCGCTGGGCGCTCTTGGGACCGACGCCCGGCAGCCGGCCGAGCTCGTCGATCAGGTCCTGGACGGCACCCTCGTACACGGTGTTCCTCTGGTTTCGGCGGTCAGAAGCCGGGGAGGCCGAGGCCTCCGCCGGGGCCGCCACCCAGGCCGCCGGCGAGCGGGCCCATGGTGGTCGCGGCGAGCTCGTCGGCCGCACGCTTGGCGTCGCGGACGGCGGCGACGACGAGGTCCTGCAGGGTCTCCAGGTCGTCGGGGTCGACGGCGGCCGGCGCGATCGTGACCGAGGCGAGGTCGCCGCTGCCGGTCATGATCGCCGTGACCAGGCCGCCCCCGGCCGAGCCGGTCACCTCGCGCTGCGCGAGCTCCTCCTGGGCGGCGACCAGTTGCTGCTGCATCTGCTGCGCCTGCTTCAACAGCTGCGCCATGTCGGGCTGGCCTCCGGGGAACATGCACCGAGCGTAGGCCGCCGCGCCGACGGAACGTGTCACGCTGGACCGATGCGGTGGCTCGGACCGGGGGTCATGGCGCTCCTGCTGACCCTCGCCGGCTGCTCTTCTTCCGGCGCCTCGACCGGGCGACCCGCCGGAGAGGAGTCCACGACCAGCGCGACGACGACCCTCGCGACCCCGCCGCCGCCGGAACCGGCTCCGACGACACCCGCAGCCCCTGCGCCCGTGGTCGTCCTGGATCCGGGCCACAACGGCGGGAACGCGGCCCACCCGGAGGTCGTCACCGCCCCCGTCCCCGACGGCACCGGCGGGACCAAGCCCTGCAACACCACCGGCACGGCGACGAACGCCGGGTACCCCGAGCACGCCTTCACCTGGGACGTCGCCCTGCGGATGCGCGACCGGCTGACCGCCGCCGGCGTGACCGTCGTGCTGACCCGGCCGGACGACGTCGGCGTGGGTCCCTGCGTCGACGTGCGCGGGCAGCTGGCCGGGCAGGTCGGCGCGGCGGCGTTCGTCGGCATCCACGGGGACGGCGCGGGAGCCGGCGGCCACGGCTTCCACGTGATCACGTCGTCCCTGGGCCTGGCCGGGCCACAGGTCGCCGCCGGCAGCGCAGCCCTGGCGACAGCCGTGCGGGACTCGATGACCGCCGTCGAGCCGGTGAGCGACTACGTGGGCAGCAACGGGCTGGACTCCCGACCGGACCTGGCCGGCCTGAACCTCAACGCGGTGCCTGCGGTCTACGTCGAGTGCGGGAACATGCGCAACGCCGCCGACGCCGCGCTCATGTCCGGCGCCGACGGGCGGGACGCGCTCGCGGCGCAGCTCACCGCGGGGGTGCTGGCCTTCCTCGGCCGCTGAGCGCTCAGCTGTCGACGGGGCGGGCGCCGAGCTGGGCCCGCAGCAGCGAGAGCGCGGCCTGCTCCGGGTCGACGGCGGGCTCGGGATCGCGGTCCCCGCCGGCCGAGGACTCCGCGGCCCGCTCGGCCATCAGCTCGCTCGCCTCGGCGGCCTCGGCTGCGCGGGCGGCTTCCCGGGCCTGCTCGGGGGCAACAGGCGTGCCGGTGGACGCGGCAGCGCCCTCGACGACGGCGTCCACCCTCCAGCGCACGCCCAGCAGCTCGTTGAGCGCCTCGCGGATGACGTCCTTGTTCAGGTCGTCGGCGAGCCGCCGGGCCAGCGCCGGGGACGACGTCGCCAGCGTCAGGACGCCGTTGGACAGCTGGTGCACCTGGGCGTTCTTCAGCAGCGCCTCGGTCGTGCGCTTGTGCCGCTTGACGACGGCGAGCAGCTCCGGCCAGACGCGGCGGACGTCGCTGGTCGTCAGCTCCCCGTCCGCGGCCGGCTCGGGGTTGGCCGAGACGACCGGGGTCGGCTCACCGCCGCGCGGAACCGGCGAGGACTCGGCGGCCGCCCGCGGAGGGGCGGCGGCCGGGGCCTGCCCGTTCTCGGCTGCGTCGGTGCGGACCGCGGCGGCACGGGTGGCGGCCGGGCTGGCCGGATGCGGCCAGTCCTCGTCGTCGGTGGGCTCCGGGGGCAGCGGGATGTCCGGCTCCGCGGTGGTCACGCGGGCCGGCTGGGGCGCCGGC
>JAOPUS010000018.1 GCA_025963345.1 Blastococcus sp.
TCCCGCACCCATGGCACGGTGCTGGGTCCGTAGTCGCGGTCCGGTGCCATGAGCAGAGTGTTCACCGCGACGAACGCCTGCACCGCGGTGCATCGGATCCGCCGGCGGGAACGCCGCCTGGCGGGGGCGGCGGTCCGGACGGGGATGGCACCCTGATCGGGTGCCGCGCAGCGGCCATCGACGGAGCGGAGGGTCTGGCATCGGCACGACCGGGTCCGAGGCTCGCTCTCCGGGGACCAACTGGGCGGGCAACTATCGCTACCGGGCGGGGCGCCTGCATCGGCCGTCGAGCCTCGAGCAGTTGCGCGACGTCGTCGCCGGCGCATCGAGCGTGCACGTGCTGGGCTCGCGGCACTCGTTCAACGGCATTGCCGATGCCGCGGACCTGATCTCGCTCGAGGCGCTCCACTCCGAGGAGGCGCTGCCCGCCGGCGTCCTGGTCGACCGCGACGCACAGACGGTCTCCTTCGGCGCGGGACTCACGTACGGCGAGTTGGTCGAGAAGCTGAACGACGACGGGATGGCACTGCACAACCTCGCCTCGCTTCCCCACATCTGCGTCGCCGGTGCCGTGGCGACGGCGACGCACGGCTCCGGCGTCAGGAACGGCAATCTCGCGACCGCGGTCGCGGCGCTGGAGCTGGTCACCTCCAGCGGTGACGTTCTCGAGGTCTCCAGGGGCGACCCCGACTTCGACGGCATGGTGGTCGGGCTGGGGGCGCTCGGCGCGGTCACCCGCATGACCCTGGACGTGCAACCGGCCTTCGAGGTGCGGCAGCGGGTGTTCGAAGGTCTTTCCTTCGAGGCGCTCTGCGAGCATTTCGACGAGATCGTCTCGTGCGGATACAGCGTCAGCGTCTTCACCCATTGGGAAGAGACCGTCGACCAGGTGTGGGTCAAGACCCTGGCCGACGAGCCGGACCTGACGGACGACGACCTCTTCGGCGCGACGCCCGCGACGGTCGACCGGCATGTGATCCGCGGGCTGGACCCGACACCCTGCACCCCGCAGCTGGGCAGGCCGGGCCCCTGGTCGGACCGGCTGCCGCACTTCCGCATGGGATTCACGCCGAGCGCCGGCGAGGAGCTCCAGTCGGAGTACCTGCTTCCGCTTCCCGACGCCGTCGCGGCGATCACGGCCGTCCGCGCCCTCGCGGACAGGATCCGGCCGGTTCTGCTGGTGTGCGAGATCCGCACGGTGGCCGCCGACCGGCTGTGGATGAGCATGAACTACGGCGAGGACTCCGTGGCTCTGCACTTCACGTGGAAGCCCGAGCAGGATGCGGTCGAGAGGGTGCTCGTCGAGCTGGAACGCACCCTGTCCCGGTTCGGGACGCGTCCGCACTGGGGCAAGCTGTTCGTGGCTGGTGCGACGGACATCGCGCCCAGCTACGAACGGCATGCCGACTTCGTCCGCCTGGTCGAGCGGCTGGATCCCCGCGGCGCGTTCCGCAACGCCTGGCTCGAAGCCCGCGTCCTGGCCCCCGGGTAGCCGCCCGGACGACGGCGGACATGCTCGAGCACCGCGTCCGGCCCTAGGCTCGGAGGATGATCGAACGGGCGCCGTTCGGCGCGACCGGTCACGAGTCCAGTCGCGTCATCTTCGGCGCCGCGGCGCTGGGCAGGGTCTCGAAGGGCGACGCCGATCGAGCCCTGGACCTGCTCCTGGAGCACCGCATCAACCACATCGACGTGGCTGCGGACTACGGCGACGCCGAACTGCGGATCGCTCCGTGGCTGAGACGTCATCCCGGCACCTTCTTCGTCGCGACCAAGACGTCTGAGCGGACCTACCGCGCGGCCCGTGAGGGGATCCGGAGGTCCCTCGAGCGCCTCGGGGTGGACCGGCTCGACATGATCCAGCTGCACAACCTCGTGGACGTCATCGAGTGGGAGACCGCACTCGGCGCCGGTGGCGCGCTCGAGGCGGCGATCGAGGCCCGCGAGGAGGGCCTGGTGCGCTTCATCGGCGTCACCGGGCACGGCCTGTCGGTGCCGGAGATGCACCGTCGCAGCCTCGAGCGCTTCCCTTTCGACTCCGTCCTGCTGCCGTACAACCACGTCCAGATGCAGGACTCCCGGTACGCCGAGACCTTCGAGGCGGTCGCTGCCGTCTGCGCCGAGCGGAACGTCGCGCTGCAGACCATCAAGAGCCTCGCGCGTCGCCGCTGGGACGGCCGCAAAGCCACGGCCGCGACCTGGTACGAGCCGCTGCGCGAGCAGGACGACATCGACCTGGCGGTTCACTGGCTGCTCGGCCGGCCGGAGGCTTTCCTCCTGACGACCGGAGACGTCGAACTCCTGCCGCGGCTGCTCGACGCCGCCGAGCGCTTCGAGCGTCGGCCGTCGGACGAGGAGATGGCCGGCCTGGTCGCCCGGCAGGACGCCACCCCGCTGTTCGTCTAGCCCCGTAGGACCGGTCCGGCGCCGATCTCGTCTGCCGATCGGTGCGACTCGGACGTCGCCGGCCGGGTCCCTGTGACGGTGGTGTGACACCCCGTCGGTGACGATCCCGGCAGAGCGACCGGACGCCGGCAGGTGGGAGCACGCGCGATGGAGCTGGAGCTCCGCTTCGACGGGCTCGCCGAGGACGTCATCTACGCGGAGGTCGAGGTCCAGGTGCAGGACCTCGCCGTGGCGGATGCCCCCGCCGATCCCACCGTGGCCACCGCGCCGTCCTTCTCGGTGTCCTCGGCCCGGCCGTCGGTGCGGGTGATCGTCGACCTGCCGGTGGGCGAGGGCGCCTACGAGCCGGGCCTCCTGGTGCACGTCCGGGGGCGCACGGCGGGCGACGAGCGGGTCGAGTTCTTCAACACCAGTACGACGCCACTGACCGGGCGACCGGACGGTCCGGTGCAGGTCGTGTTGTCGCGGATCACGTGACGCCGGACCCGAACATCGAAGCGGAGATGATCAGGATGAACCCCCAGGACGACCTGCAACTCGGCGTCATCGACCACATGGCCGGCAGCGACGTCACCGCCGTCGGCTACCTGACCGGCCCCGGGCTGTTCGAGTTCCCGGTCGTGTACTCGGTGATCGACGGCCGAGCCATCCACGAGGGCTGTATCGACATGGGCCCGGCCGACGAGGTCGCCGCGCAGGCGCAAGAGGTCGCGCAGCGGCGGGCGGTGCGGTTGACCGTCGCGTTCGCCGGCAGCACGGACGGCGTCGTACCGAACTCGCCGGACGTCCACGAGGCCGGCATCGGGCTGCCCGGCGACTCGACGTTCCTCTGGACGAACGGCCGCGTCCCGTACGAGATCGACGGCGGCGTCCCGAACCCCGGCCGGGTCACGGACGCCATCGCCCACATCGAGGCGAACACCGGGATCCGGTTCACCGTCCGCACCGCGGCCAACGCCGGCAGCTGGCCGGACTACATCCGGGTCGTGAGCAATGGGGCGGCAACGTTCAGCTCCTCGGCGATCGGCCGGCGAGGCGGCATGCAGGACCTCATGGCCGCGGACGCCCATCCCTGGCCGGTTCTCGCGCACGAGTTCCTGCACGCGCTCGGGGTCTACCACGAGCAGTCACGGTCGGACCGGGACGCGTTCGTGGAGATCAAGTGGGACAACATCCAGGACGGCCCCCCGCCGGCCGGCGAGATCAATGCGCTGGGCAACTTCCAGACCAAGCCGGACGCGGTCGACTATTTCGACTACGACTACGGCTCGGTCATGCACTACCACGGCAAGGCCTTCGCCAGGGACACCTCGAAGCCGACGATCGTGCCCCGCCAGGCCGGTGCGGTCATCGGCCAGCGCAACGGGTTGAGCTTCGGCGACCGGCAGACCGTCGCCAAGATCTACGAGCGCTTCTTCCCGAAGGGCTACGCGGGTGTGTGGCGGGCGGGGAGCGGCCGGTACGGGCTGTGGGCGAACGCCGAATGGAACGACTTCAGCGGCAAGTGGCAGGCGTGGAGCGCCGACGGCCTGCGGCTCGTGGACATCCATGTCCAGCCCACGCGGCAGGGGCTGCGCTACTCCGGCGTGTTCTCGGAAGGCACCGGTGGGCACGGGCTCTGGGTCGACGCGCCGTGGGAGAGCTTCGTCGCCAAGTGGCAGGAGTGGTCGGGGCAGGGCCTGCGCCTGCACGACATCCACGCGGTCACGGTCAACGGTCAGGATCGCTGGACCGGGGCCTTCCTGGAGGGCGGCGGTGGGCACGGCCTGTGGGCCAACGCGACCTGGGACAGCTTCGTGGCCAAGTGGCAGGAGTGGTCGGGGCAGGGTCTGCGCCTGCACGACGTCCTCGTGCGCAGCGTGAACGGTCAGGACCGCTACACCGGGGTCTTCCTGCAGGGCGCCGGTGGGCACGGCCTGTGGGCCAACGCGACGTGGGACAGCTTCGTGGCCAAGTGGCAGGAGTGGGCGGGTCAGGGACTGCGACTTGCCGACCTGAACATGCACCTGTCGGGGAACGAGACGCGCTACACCGCCGCGTTCCTACCGGGGAACGACGGCTACGCGCTGTGGGCCAACGTGACCTGGGAGAGCTTCGCGGCGAAGTGGCAGGAGCTCGGCGGCCAGGGGCTGCGGCTGATCG
>JAOPUS010000039.1 GCA_025963345.1 Blastococcus sp.
CGTCGACTTGCCATGGTCGATGTGGGCGATGATGCAGAAGTTCCGGATGAGGGCCGGATCGGTGGCAGCGGGAGTCGTCACAGTGCTGTCATCGTCCCACGCTCCGGCGGGCGGCACGGCGCGACCCGGTGGGAGCCCGCGGCCTGACCCGCCGTTCCGCGGGCGTCGGTTCGGGGCAGGAGAGGCGCGTGCCCGAGACAGCGATCCCCCGGGCGACGGCGACGGCGACGGCGGCGCGCGGTCGCTCGACCAGCCTGCGACCCCACCCGGTCGGCGTCGCGGCGGTCTGCGCGCTCGTGTTCTCGCTGATCGTCGAGGCGGCACCGGTAGCGGGTGGCGATCTGCTCGCGCAGCAGTGGTGGGCCTCGTGGGCTTCGTCGAACAGAGCGCCCGTCGACCTCGGCTGGTACGGCGGGGTGCCGGCCGTCTCCTACAGCCTGCTCAGCCCCTGGGCCGGTGCGCTACTGGGCCTGCCGCTCATGGGGATGCTGGGGACGGTGCTGGGGAGCGCCTCGACGACCGCCCTGCTCGGCCGCCTTCGTCCCGCCCCCGCTCGCTGGACCGTCGCCGGCGTGGTGGCGGCCGGGACCTGGGCCGCCGACCAGTGGAGCGGCCGGACGACCTTCGGGCTGGGGGCCGCACTGGGATGCCTCGCACTGGTGGTCGCCAGCGGTCCGCGGGGGCGTGGGGCACGCCTGGCCGGGGCCGTTCTGGCGGGCCTCGCGGGGGCGACCAGCCCCGTGGCGTCGGTGTTCCTGCTCGTGGCTGCCGCGGCGTGGTGGTGCGGGAGGCAACCGGGGTTGCGGCTCGCCCGGCTGCACGCGGGCCCGGTGGAGCCGTGGTTGATCGCCGGCGGGGCGCTGGTTCCCCTGGCTGCCGCCCGGATCCTCGGGGCAGTGAGCGGTCCCCAGCCGGCCAGCGCCCACCAGATGGTTGCGGCGCTGGCAGCGACCGGTCTGACCGCGGCACTCGTGCCCACGCGGCACCGGGTGCTGCGTGCCGGTCTCGCGTGGACCGCGGTGCTGCTCCTTGCCACCTGGCTGATCACCAATCCGGTGGGCTCGAACTCCGTCCGCCTGGTCCTGCTCTTCGCCGTCCCGGTCGTGGTCGCTGTCGCGCACACCCGGCCGCCGGCGACGCTGCTCGCTGCGCTGGCGGTCTGCTGGCTCCTCCCTCCCGTCGTGGTGGCCGACCTCGGGCCGCGCGACACGGCTCTGGCGAGCGCGCGGGCGGAAGCGCTGCTGCGTGAGCTCGCTGATCGGGGCCCGGTGGGCCGGATCGAGGTGGTGCCCGAGCACAGCCACGAGGAGAGCGTGTGGGTGGCCCGGGGCGTGCCGGTGGCTCGCGGGTGGCTTCGGCAGCTCGACACCGCGCGCGCGGGACTCTTCTACGACGGTTCTCTCGACGCCGTCGAGTACCTGCACTGGCTGAGAGCCGCCGGGGTCTCCTACGTGGCGTTGCCCAGTAGCCGGCTGGACTGGCCTTCAGGAGGCGAGGCCGCGCTGTTGCGCCGGGGCGTTCCGGGGCTGCAGAAGGTGTGGTCCGACGGGTCCTGGCAGCTGTTCCAGGTGTCGGCCGGAGGTGTCGTGCACGGCGACGGCACGCTGGTGTCGAGCGACCGGTCCCGTCTGGTGGTGGACGTGCCGGCGCCCGGGCAGGTGGAGGTCGCGCTGTGGTGGTCCCGGTGGTCGTCGGTCGAGGGCCCCGGCGGCTGCGTCCGGCCGGGGCACCGCGACGGCTGGACGACGCTCACCGCCGATCGGCCCGGCCGGTACGTGCTGACCAGCTCGTGGCGGCCCACGGGGCGGTGCGACTGAACGGGGCGGAACCGACCGAGTTGGGGTCGGGCTCCAGGCGCTGGTATCTTGGCAGACCGGTCCGCTGGCGCGGGGCCTGACGCTCTGCGCCCGGACGCACTGTCAGAAGTACTCCCTCCTGCGAGACACCGAGGCTCACGCGTGGCGAACATCAAGTCCCAGATCAAGCGGATCCGTACCAACGAAAAGGCGCGTCAGCGCAACGTCGCGGTGCGCTCTGCCCTGAAGACGACCGTCCGGCGCTTCCGGACGGCCGCCGATGCCGGGGACGCCGCGGCTGCGACCGCCGCCCTCGAGGTCGCCAGCAAGGCCCTCGACAAGGCCGCCAGCAAGGGCGTCATCCACAAGAACCAGGCCGCCAACCGCAAGTCGGGCATGGCCAAGCAGGTTGCCAGCCTCTGAGGCTGAGCCGGCCTCAGAGGCCGGCCCGCCGCGTCCCTGACGCGGTACTGAACGTGTGGTGCTGAACGTGTGGTGCTGAACGAGCCCCTCCCCCTCGTGGGACGGGGCTCGTTCCGCGTTCCGGGATGTGGCCCTCGCGCTCAGCGCCCGGCCTGGGCCCGTCCGCGGCCCGTCTCCGCCCGGATCGTGACGATCCGGCGGACCGCCCGCTCCAGCGCGTAGTCCGCGCTCGCCGCGGCACCCTTCACGTCGGCGTTGAGCTCGGCGGCCACGCCGATCGCCTGCTGCAGCCCGTCGATGCTCCAGCCCCGCGACTGGGCCTGCGCCTTCTTCACCTTCCACGGCGGCAGCTTCAGGATCCGGGCCAGCTCACCGGGGTTGGTCGAGCTCAGCGAGGCCACCCGCGCCGCGGTGCGGACGCCGTCGGCGATGGCGTCGGCGATCAGCACGTGGGCCACCCCGCGCTGCAGCGCCCAGCGCAGCATCTCGATCGAGCCGGCCCGATCCCCGACCAGCACCCGCTCGGCGACGGTGAAGCCGGTGACCTCGGCCTGGCCGTGGTGGAATCGCGCGACGGCGTCGGCGTCGACGCTCCCGCCGAAGTCGGACACGAGCTGACTCGCCGCGGCGGAGAGCTGGCGCAGGTCGGCTCCGATGGCGTCCACCAGCGCGCTGGCCGCATCGGGGGCGATCCGTCCGCCGGCCTGGCGGACCTCGTTGCGGACGAAGGCGATGCGGTCACCGATCGAGCTGACCTTGGGGCACTCGTCGAGCGCCGCGCCCGCCGACCGGAACGATTTGACCAGGGCCTCGTTGCGCTTGCCCCCGAAGTGGACGATCACCAGCGTGAGGTCGGGGTCGGGATCCTTGGCATAGCTGACCAGCGCATCTGCCAGCGCGCCGGCGGACTCCTGGACCCCGGTGACGACGACCAGCCGGTGGCCGCCGAACAGCGACGGCGCCAGCACATCGGCCAGCTGACCGATCGGCAGCCCGGAGGCGGCGAGCTCGTGCTCCTCGGCGTCCTCGTGGTGGGCGAAGACGGCGGCCCGGACAGCGGAGACCGCGCGGGAGCGCAGCAGCTCCTCCTCCCCCATCACCACCCGGAGGCGCGAGGTGGGTTCCACGGGAGTCGCCGACACCCCGCCATGGTGTCACGGGGGCACGACACTGCGACCGCGACGCAGGGCGGCCCGCGTGGCCCCGGGAGTCTCCGCTACGACGGCCGCGGGGTCATCCGGCCGCCCGTCGTACGGGAGGTCCGCCGCTCCGACCGACGGACCTCCGCGGGGAGCCACACCCCACGACCCGGCTGACCCGACCACCGCCAGGTCGCCCTCCCGGTCGGTCCGGTGGATACGCATCCCGTCCCCGGTAAGCCAGGTGAGCGTCCGGGCAGTGGGATGGCCGTAGGTGTTGTCCGCCCCCACCGAGACCAGGGCGACGCGGGCTCCGCTGGCGGCGAGGAATTCGGGGTCGGCGTCACTGCTGCCGTGGTGCGGCACCTTCAGCACGTCGGCCCGCAGATCGATCCCACTCGACACCAGCCGGGACTCCGCGCCGGCCCCGAGGTCGCCGGTCAACAGAATCCGCACGCCGCGGACCGTCACCCGGGCCACCATGGAGAGGTCGTTGGGCGCCGCCGAGGCCGTGGCCCGGGCCGGGTCCGGCGCCAGCACCTCGACCGCGACGCCGCCGACGTTGCGGCGGTCCCCGGGCACGAGTACGGCTCGCTCGCCTCCAGCGCGGCGCACGAGCCGGCCGAGGGTGCCTACCCGGTCGTCGGCAGGTGACAGCGTCGCGGTCGCGACCACGCCGACGTCACGACCGGTCAGCGCGCCGGCCAGACCACCCATGTGGTCGGCGTCCAGATGCGACAGCAGCACGAGCGGCAGGGCGTCGATGCCCATCCGGTCCAGGCACCGGTCGACCGCCCCGACATCGGGGCCGGTGTCCACGAGCACCCCGGCCGCTGGACCGGCCGGCAGCACGAGCGCGTCGCCCTGCCCGACGTCGCAGGCGACGGCGACCGTGTCCTGTGGTGGCCAGCCGCGCACCGTCTGGCGGATCGGCCAGCCCAGCACCACGAGCCCGACCAGAGCGGCGAGCGCCAGCGGGCGCAGCCGTCCGAACCGCCAGAGCGCCCAGGCCCCGAGGAGGAACAGGACGGTCAGCAGCACCGCACCGCCGGTCCCGGCCGGCCACCCCGCCGCCGCGTCCGGCACCGCAGCGGCACGTTCGGCGATCAGTACCAGCCAGCGGACCGGCCAGCCCGCGAGCCAGACGAGCCCGTCGGCCAGGGGTGGGACCAGTACGCCGACCACCGCGGCGAGCAGGCCGAGGACAGTCGCCGGAGCCACGGCCGGGGCGGCGAGCAGGTTGGCCGGCAGGGAGACCAGGCTGACCGTGCCGGAGAGGCCGGCGACGATCGGAGCGGTCGCCAGGCCGGCTGCGGTGCTCACCGCGAGGGCGTCGGCGAGGACCGGCGGCCAGCCGCGATCGCGGAGCCGACGCGACCAGCCCGGCGCGAGCAGGACGATGGCGGCCGTCGCCGCGACCGACAGCGCGAAGCCGGCATCGCGGGCAAGCCCGGGATCGTGCAGCAGCAGCACGCCCACGGCCGCGCCCAGTGCAGGGATGGCCGCCTTGGACCGCCCCGAGGCGAGCGCGAGCAGGGTCACCGCCCCCATGGCGGCCGCACGGACCACGCTGGGGCTGGGCCGGGCGAGGACGACGAAGCCCACGAGCACGAGGCCGCCGATGACGGCCTGCACCCTGCGGTCCACGGCCCGGCGGCGCAGTGGCCACAGCACACCGGTCAGCGCGATGGCGACGTTCGCCCCCGATACGGCCGTGAGGTGCGTGAGGCCGGCCCGCCGGAAGTCCTCGGCGAGCACCGGGTCCATGGCCCGGGTGTCGCCGACGACCAGGCCCGGCAGCAGACCGGCGGACCGGGGGTCGAGCATCCGGGCAGCCGAGGCGGCGAGCCCGTCCCGGAGGGAACCGGCCGCACGCTGCAGTCTGCTTGCCGCCCCGAAGGGAGAGGGCGGGCCCCGCGCGGAGACGACAGCGACGACGTCGTCCCCGGCCCGCGGCAGCGACACACCGAGGCGCGCCTGGACCTCCTGCCCGGGCAGCAGCTCCCCCCACTCCGCACCCGCCGCGAACAACAGGACGGGGGCGTCGAACCGGTGGGTCCACCCTCGGTCGGTCAGTGAGATGACCGTTGCGTCGACGATGACCCGGGGTTCCCCGGCGCCCGGCAACCGGTGCGGATCGCCGTCCAGGTGGAGGACGGCTGTCACGGAGCGGCCCGACTCGGCGAACGCCCGCAATGGTGAGGCCTCCCGTCCGGCCCCGCGCACCGCCGCAGTGGCCGCGGTGACCGTGAGCGCGGCGAGGATGCCCAGGACCACGGCAGCCGCGGCACCGGGCCGCCGCCTCGTGGCGACGGCCACGAGGATGGCCAGGACGGCGGCACCCCCGGCACACGCGGCGAGCCGGAGCGGTGCGAGGAATGGCGCCAGGAGGCAGCAGGCCCACACGGTGGCGGCGGCCGGAACCAGCCGGAGGTCGAGCCAGCTCCACCGGGACACAGACAGGTCGCGGTACCGCAGGACAGGGCGGCTCACACGGTCACCAGCTCGGCCAGTTCCGCCGCTCGGGCCGGACCGATCCCCGGCACGTCGTCCAGTTGGTCGACGCTGGTGAACGGGCCCTGCTTCCGGTGGTCCACGATGCGCTGGGCCAGGACGGGGCCGACCCCGGGCAGGGCGTCCAGCTCCGCCGTGGTGGCGGTGTTGAGGTTCAGTGGGCTACCGGGCGCGGCAGCCGCACCGGAGGCTCCGCCGGCCGGGCCTGCGGCCCCGGATGCCCCGGGGGCACCGACCAGGATCTGCTGCCCGTCGGTGACGACGGCCGCGAGGTTGACCGAGGCCGGATCTGCCTCGGGCAGCAGCCCGCCGGCCGCCTCGACCGCCTCAGCCACGCGAGCGCCGGCCGTCAGCGTCACCAGCCCGGGCCGCGCCACCTGACCCACCACCGACACGACGACCGTCGACGCGGTCTCGGCGACCTCACCGACCGACGGCTCGGCCGGCCCGGTCGCCGGTGCCGCGCTCCCTATCGCGCTCCCTACCGGCGTGACCGGGGCGGGCTCGACCTGGGGGCGGTCCAGCCACGTCCAGACGATGAGCAGCAGCGCCGCAACCAGGCCGGCGACCCACAGGGAACGGGCACCGAGCCGCCCCGGATCCCAGCGGGCCGTGCGACCCGGCGCCCGGTGACGACCGAGTCCCGTGGGAAGGGTGTCGAGCGGGCGGGGATCCGGTTCGCCGGCCGGGGCCCTGGCCGCCTCGTCGTCCCACTGACCCGGAGCCGGCTTCTCCTCGAGTTCGTCGTCGGGCAGCCAGCCGCGGGCACGGTTGCTCTCCTCGAGCAGCGCCCGCAGGCGCGCGCGGATGACATCGGCATCGTCGCTGCGGCGGGAGGTGAGGCGCACCGGTCGGACGCTAGGGAGCCGGCACCTCGGGAGGTGGCCGGCCGGACGATCTGTGGATCCGACCGCTACCTGTGGACGGAGCGCGGCACGACAGGGCGCTTCATGGGCAGTCTGTCGCCCATGTTCCGCTCGATCGCACGCTCACTCGGCCGGCGTCTCCTTGCGGCTCTCGTCGCCCGGCTCCTGCCAGAACGGAGCGATGACGACGCCGACCGCGCCGGGCCCCACGTGGGCGCCGATCGCCGCGCCGAGCTCGCTGACGTGCAGCTCACGCAGGGCCGGCAGCCGCTCGCGCAGTTCCGCTGCCAGCCGGTCCGCCCGTTCGGCGGCGGCGAGGTGATGCACCGCAACGGACACGGGTCCCTCACCAGCGGCCTCCACCGCCCGCTGCACGAGCCGGTTGAGTGCGCGGGCGGTCGTGCGGACCTTCTCGAGCGGGACGACCCGACCGTCCTTCACGTGCAGGACGGGCTTGACGGCCAGCGCCGAACCGAGGACGGCGGCAGCCGCGCCGATCCGGCCGCCCTGGCGCAGATGCTCGAGGGTGTCCACGACGAAGAAGGTCGAGGTCTGCGCCGCCGTTCGCCGGGCGGTTTCGGCGACCTCCTCGGCGTCGGCGCCCGCGGCGGCGGAACGGGCCGCGGCGAGGACCGCGAAGCCACATCCCATGGCAGCGGAGCGGGAGTCGACGACGGTCACGATGTGCTCACCGACCTGGGAGGCCGCCAGCCGGGCGGCGTCGGAGGTGCCGGACAGCTCGGAGGACAGATGGATGGAGACCAGCCTGTCGGCTCCCGCGTCGAGCGCGCGTCGGTAGGCGGCGACGAAGTCACCCGGGGTCGGCCTGGAGGTGGAGACCGTCTGCCCCCGGACCGCCAGGGTCCGGGCGACGTCCTCGGGCCCGACGTCGAAGCCTTCGCGACCGGACCGGCCGGGCAGGACGACGTACAGGGGCACGACATGGATGCCGTATCCCTCGGCGAGCTCCGAGGGCAGATATGCCGTCGAATCGGTGACGACGGCTACGGACACCCGGCGAGGCTAGCCCGCTGCTCCCCTGCCCCGGCGCGGGTGCACGGGAGGAATCCGCCGCCCGCTGCCGACGGTCGGTTCAGAGCACCGCGTCCGCGTCAGTCAGCGGCGGCTCGGCGTCCACGCCCGGTGCGGCGGCGTCCGGCGGGGAGGGCACCGCCCGCAACGCCGGCTTGTGCTGGACGGCCCCGTCGGCACCGGCGCCCGGCAGCTGGAGCACCGAACTGTTGTGCCGGATCAGCCGCCAGCGGTTGCCCTGGAAGGCGAGCTCGCTCCAGGCGCAGTTGCCCAGAGGTGCGAAGACCCGGCGGTGGTCGGGCCCGATCCCGAGCAGCCGCTCCATGAGCCGTCCGGCGGTGCCGCCGTGGGTGACGACGACGGCGACGCGGGCAGACGGAAGATCGGCCAGCGCGGCCACAGCCCGTTCGGCGACCTCGGCGGGTTCCTCGCCGCCGCGGCCCCGTACGGGGCGGCCGGCCGTCCAGTCGGCGAACTGATCGGGGTAGCGGGTGGCCACCTCGTCGCGGGTGAGCCCCTCCCAGGAGCCCATCCCGTGCTCACGCAGCCGGGCGTCGAGGAGAAGCGGCACCCCGAGCAGGCCAGTGAGCGCCGCGGCGGTCTCGGCTGCACGGTTGAGGTCGCTGGAGACCACGACGGTCTCCTCCTCCGGCAGCCCGGCCGCCAGGTACCGCGCGGCGAGGGCTGCCTGGGTCCGGCCCTGCTCGTCGAGCGGGGGGTCGAGCTGGCCTTGGAAGCGCCCGGTGGCGTTCCACTCGGTCCGGCCGTGTCGCCAGAGCACCAGTCGCGGCACCGGGAGCACGGGGAGGGCGGAACTCACCGGCCGGTCGTCTCCCCACCGGAGGCGGCGCCCTCGGACGGGTTGGTGTCGGGCTGAACGGCGCCGGTGCCGTCGTCCGCCGATGGTGTGCCGGCCGCCGCCCGGTCCTGCACGGCCCGGTCGACGAAGGGGATGGTCGGGCAGTCCTTCCACAGCCGCTCGAGGGCGTAGTAGGCCCGCTCCTCGGCGTGCTGCACGTGCACCACGACATCGATGAAGTCGAGAAGCACCCAGCGCGACTCGGCGACGCCCTCGCGGCGCACCGGCTTGATGCCGTGCTCGCGCAGTCGCTCCTCGACGGCGTCCACGATCGACTGCACCTGACGCTCGTTGGGCGCGGAAGCCAGGACGAACGCGTCGGTGATGGCCAGCCGATCGCTGACGTCGACGATGGAGACATCGGTGGCGAGCTTGTCCGCAGCCGCCTGAGCGGCGAGCAGCGCGGTGTCCCGCGCCTCGGCCGAGGCGGTCATCGGGGTACCTCCTGGTAGTAGGTGTCGGTGGTGGGAGGCGGCGGTTGCCCGTCGCCCGGGGAGTGCGGGGTGGCGGCCGTCGTCCCGTCCCGGCCGCCGTCGGAGGCGAGCCGGTGCGGCCCGTCGCGGTAGAGGCCGCGCTTCTCGATGTACTGGACGACGCCGTCGGGAACGAGATACCAGACCGGCATCCCGCGGGCCACGCGTTCGCGGCAATCGGTCGAGCTGATCGCCAGTGCGGGGACCTCGACCAGGCTCACCACACCCTCGGGCAGGTGTGCATCGGCGAGGTGGAAGCCCGGGCGGGTGACGCCGATGAAGTGCGCCAGGTCGAACAGTTGCTGGTTGTCGCGCCAGCTCACGATCTGGGCGAGCGCGTCCGCGCCGGTGATGAAGAACAGCTCCGCGTCGGGGCGCAGTTTCCGCAGGTCGATGAGCGTGTCGATCGTGTACGTCGGACCACCGCGGTCGACGTCGACCCGGCTGACCGTGAACCGCGGGTTGGAGGCGGTGGCGATGACCGTCATGAGGTAGCGGTCCTCCGGCGGGCTGACCTCCCGCTCGGTCTTCTGCCACGGCTGACCGGTTGGCACGAACACGACCTCGTCCAGCCCGAACAGTCCCGCGACCTCGCTGGCGGCCACGAGGTGGCCATGGTGGATGGGGTCGAACGTCCCACCCATGATCCCCACTCGGCCACCTGCCACCGAACGAGCCTATCCGGGCCCACCGGAGCCGGTCCCAGAGGACCGGCCCCGGCTGGCGAACCGCGGGCACCGACCCGGAGGCCGGTGCCCGTCGGACCGCCGCGACCGGCTCCCCCGTGCAGCCGGTCGCAGTCCGGACCGCGCCGTTGCGGATGGACGGTGCCGGGCCGCGGACCACGTCGACACCGGGCTGACCAACGGCCCAGCGGAAGTTCGGTTACGGCCCCGCCCCGAAACCGCTGGTGGGGGCAGCCACACGCCGGGCCGTCGACAAGTAGCCGCATCGACAAGTGGTCCCGTCGACAAGCAGACCAGGCGACAAACAGACCGTCGGAACCCGAACGGTCAGAGGGTCGTGACGAACTCCGCCAACTGGGCGGCGTTGCGGCACTCGACCATGTCGATCACCTCTCCGTAGCGGTCGGCGGTCGAGTCACCGCTCCCCCACAGGCGCCGCGGCTCCGGATTGAGCCAGTGCGCCGAGCGGGATCGGCGCACCAGGTCGGCCAGCACCGGTAAGCCGGGCGGCCGGTAGTTGGTCCGGCCGTCACCCAGGATGAGCAGCGACGTCTTCGGTCCCACCGCCGACGCCCACCGGTCGGCGAACACCTCGAAGGCTGTCCCGTAATCGCTGTGCCCGTCGTAGCCGACCACGTCGGCCTCCCGGCCGATCCGCGCCACGGCATCCACCACGTCGGCGCCCGGACGGAAGAAGCGGGTGACCTCGTCGGTGGTGTCCACGAACGCGAAGGCCCGTACGCCGGTGAAGTGCTCGCGCAGCGCCTGCGTCAACATCAGGGTGAAGTGGCTGAACCCGGCCACCGAGCCGCTGACGTCGCAGAGCACCACGAGCTCCGGCTTGTGCACCTTCCGCGGCCGGTGATGGGTGATCACCGGGACGCCGCCGGTGCCGAGCGAGGCCCGCACGGTCTTGCGGAAGTCCAGCCGGCCCTCGCGTCCCAGCCGCCGCCGGGCGGAGAGCCGGACGGCCAGCCGCCGGGCCAGCGGGGCGACGGCCCGGCGCAGCTCGGCCAGGTCGCTGGACTGCGCCCGGAGGAAGTCCACCTGGTCGGCCAGCGGCCGGACGGCGTTCTTGGCGACCTTGTCCCGGCCCTTCTCGGCCGCCGTCCGCCGACGGACCTCGGCCTCGATCGCGGCCCGGAACGCGGCGAGCCGCTCCCGGACGGTCTGCCGCGCCACCTGCTCGGCCAGCCCGCCGCGCTCACCCTCTGCGAGCAACCCGGCCAGCAGCTGGGCCGTCAGGGTGTACGGGGAAAGTTCGCGAAGGACCCGGTAGCTGAAGAACGACTGCCCTGAGGGCGAGGGCTGCGCTCGACCCAGCCGGTCCACGGCCAGGCGCGCGAACCGGCGCAGAGCCTCCTCGTCGCCGTCCATGAGGAGCTTCAGCAGCTGGGCACGCATCAGCTCCGACAGGTCCCCGTCGTCGGAGCCGGGCAGGTCGAGGGTCGACTCTCCCGGTTCGCCGTCGTCGCCGCCGCCTTCGGAGTCGTCCCCGGACGTGCGGGGTCGGTCCGACAGTGGCCACCAGAGGTCGAACAGCACGTCGTAGGTCGGCCGCTGCGCAGCCCGCTGCAGCAGCACCGCGGCCAGCCCGTGCCGCAGCTGCTCGCGGTCGAGCAGATCC
This sequence comes from Blastococcus sp., assembly GCA_025963345.1. Classification (GTDB taxonomy): domain Bacteria; phylum Actinomycetota; class Actinomycetes; order Mycobacteriales; family Geodermatophilaceae; genus Blastococcus_B. Next base: position 11,416 of record JAOPUS010000039.1, read on the forward strand.
ACGACCGTCAGGATCTCGGCAGCGTCGACGGCCTGGCTGATGCCCACGGGGATCCCGGCCCCGCGCACGGCGCGCACGAAGCCGTCCAGGTGCCCGGCCAGTCCGCCGGGCTCGGCCACCCGCACCGCCGCGTCGTCCATCAGTTCAGCCGGAGTTCGGCGGCGGCCCGCTCCTGGTCACTGGCGTGCTTGAGCACCACGCCGAGCGTCGAGCGCATCACCGACTCGTCGAGGGTGTCCAGGCCGAGCTCGAGCAGCGTCTGTGCCCAGTCCAGCGTCTCGGAGATCGAAGGGGACTTCTTCAGCTCCAGCGCGCGCAGCGCCCGGACCGTGCGCACCAACTGCTCGGCCAGCCCCGGCGCCAGGTCGGGCACGCGGGACAGCACGATCTCCCGCTCCCGCTCCGCGCTCGGGTAGTCCAGCGACAGGTACAGGCATCGGCGCTTGAGCGCCTCGGACAGCTCACGGGTGGCGTTGGAGGTGAGCACCACCATCGGCCGGCGGGTGGCGGTGATGGTGCCGAGCTCGGGAATGGTCACCTGGAAGTCCGAGAGCACCTCCAGCAGCAGGCCCTCGACCTCGACGTCGGCCTTGTCGGTCTCGTCGATGAGCAGCACCGTCGGCTCCGTGCGCCGGATGGCGGTCAGCAGTGGCCGGGAGAGCAGGAACTCCTCACCGAAGATGTCGTCGTGGACGGTGTTCCAGTCCGCGCCGTCGGAGCCCTGCGACGCCTGAATCCGCAGCAGCTGCTTCTTGTAGTTCCACTCGTACAGCGCCCGGGCCTCGTCGAGGCCCTCGTAGCACTGCAGTCGGATCAGCTCCGAGCCCGTCGCCGCGGCCAGCGCCTTGGCCAGCTCGGTCTTGCCGGTGCCGGCCGGGCCCTCGACGAGCAGCGGCTTGCCCAGCCGGTCGGCGAGGAAGACCGTCGTCGCGATCTGCGCGTCCGGCAGGTACCCGGCCGTCGACAGCCGCTTGCTGACGTCCGCGACCGAGGAGAACTGCGGGAACTGCGAGGGCGGGCGGGCCATGGAACTCCTCAGCGGAAGGGAACCGTCAGCGGGTGTGGTCGGTGACCCGAAGCGGAACGCGAGTCATCGGACGTGGCCGCTGCCAGTAACGAGATAGGTGGTGGATGTCAGCTCGGGCAGACCCAGGGGTCCACGGGCGTGCAGTTTCTGGGTGGAGATCCCGATCTCGGCGCCGAAGCCGAACTCGCCGCCGTCGGTGAACCGGGTCGAGGCGTTGACCAGCACCGCGGCGGCGTCCACGCCGGCGGTGAAGTCGGCGATCGCCGCTGCGGAGTCGGACACGATCGCCTCGCTGTGGCCGCTCCCCCACCGCGCGATGTGCTCGACCGCGGCGGGCAGGTCGTCGACCACCCGCACGGCCATGTCCATCGAGAGGTACTCGGTCGCCCAGTCCTCGTCGGTCGCGGGGACGACGGCGTCGTGTGCGGCCTGTGCCGCGTCGTCCCCGTGCAGCGTGACTCCGGCATCGACCAGCGCACCGAGCAGCCGCGGCAGGAACGGGACGTCGCGGTGCACCAGCAGCGTCTCGGCTGAGTTGCAGACGCTCACGCGGTGGGTCTTGGAGTTCAGCACGATCGCCTCGGCCATCGCCGGGTCGGCGGCGGCGTCCACGTAGACGTGGCAGTTGCCGACGCCGGTCTCGATCACCGGCACCGTGGACTCCCGCACCACCCGCTCGATGAGCGACGCCCCTCCCCGCGGGATGACGACGTCGACCAGGCCGCGGGCGTTCAGCAACTCACCCACCGACGCCCGGTCGGCAGGCAGCAGCTCGACGAACCCTCCCGGGAGCCCCGCCTTGGTGCCCGCCTCGGTGAGAACGGCGACCAGCGCGGTGTTGGTGCCGAACGCCGAGGCCGACCCGCGCAGCAGCGCCGCGTTGCCGCTCTTCAGGCACAGCCCCGCGGCGTCGACCGTCACGTTCGGGCGGGCCTCGTAGACGATCCCGACGACGCCGAGCGGCACCCGCACCTGGCGCAGCTGCAGCCCGTTGGGCAGCCGCGAACCACGGACGACGTCCCCCACCGGGTCGGGCAGGGCGATGAGTTCACGCAGGGCACCCGCGACCCCGGCGACGCGGGCGGCGTCGAGGCGGAGCCGGTCCAGGACCGACTCGGGCGTCCCGGCGGCAGCCGCAGCCTCGACGTCGGCGGCGTTGGCGGCGAGCACCTCGTCGGTGCGCTCGACCAGCGCATCAGCCATCGCCGCGAGCGCGGCGTCCTTCAGGTCGGTGGGCAGGGTGCGCAGCACCCGGGCGGCCGCCCGCGCACGCAGCGCGGCGGCACCGATCAGCGGCAGGTCGGCGGCGTCGGACACGGTCGCGAGGGTACGCGGGAGGGTGGACACGAGAAGCCGCCGATACGTCAGGAGCCGCCGGGTGCCAGCCGGTGCCGGAGTCCGTTGCGGACGGCGGGCCACTCCGAGTCGATGATCGAGAACACGACCGTGTCGCGCAGCGAGCCGTCCGGCATCCGCCGGTGGTTGCGCAGGACGCCGTCCTGCTTCGCGCCCAGCCGGGCGATCGCCGTCCGCGACTGCAGGTTGTGCCAATGCGTGCGGAACTCCACCGCGATGCAGGCGAGGACGTCGAAGGCGTGGGTCAGGAGCAGCAGCTTGCTCTCGGGGTTGACGCCCGTGCGCTGGGCAGAGCGGGCGGTCCAGGTGGCCCCGATCTCGACCCGGGGGCCGTCGGGCTCCGCGTTCAGGTACGCCGTCATGCCGACCACCGCGCCGGTGTCGGTGCGCCGCACCGTGAACGGCAGCATCTCCCCGGCCGCCTGGCGCGCCAACCGGGCCTCGATCTCCGCGGCCATGGCCTCGGGCGCGGGCACGGAGGTGTACCAGAGCTCCCACAGCCGACCGTCACGCACGGCGTCGACCAGCTCGTCGTGGTGATCGCGCCGCAGCGGTTCGAGGGTGACGAGGTTCCCCGTCAGCGTCACCGGCGCCAGGAACGGCATGTCAGCGCGAGCGCAGGGCGCGCAGGGCCGACTTCCGGGCCTCGCCGGTGAGCCGGTCGAGGAAGACCCTGCCGTCGAGGTGGTCGACCTCGTGCTGCAGGCAGCGAGCCATCAGCCCGGAGCCCTCCAGCCGCAGCGGGTCGCCGTTGACGTCGAACCCTTCGGCGACGCAGTGCATCGCGCGGGGCATCGGCGCCCAGATGCCGGGGACCGACAGGCAGCCCTCGTCGCCGTCCTGGGTCTCCTCCGACCGCTCGACGATCACCGGGTTCACCATGTGCCCGATGACGCCGTCGATGTTGTAGGAGAAGACGCGCGCGCTCACGCCGATCTGCGGTGCGGCGAGACCGGCCCGACCGGGGTGATCGACGGTCTCCACGAGGTCGCGCACGAGGCTGGCCAGCCAGCCGTCGAAGGTGGTCACCTCGTCGGAGGGGGTGCGCAGCACCGGGTCGCCGAGTTCGCGGATGGGACGGATCGTCACGCGTGGCAGTCTCTCAGGCTGGTGAGTCCGCTTTTCGGGGACGTGGCCCGACCAGCACCATCTCGTCGCAGTGCACGACCTCGCGGCGGTACTCCGGCGCGAGGTCCCCGGTTTTGCAGCCGAGCAGCGCGGGCAGCTCGCGGGCGTCGTAGGCGACGAGCCCGCGGGCGACCACCACCCCGTCGGGGCCGACGAGCTCGACCGGGTCGTCGGCGAGGAACTCCCCGGAGACTCCGGTGATCCCGGCCGCCAGCAGCGAGGCGTGCCGCTCGCGGACGGCGCGGACGGCACCCTCGTCGAGCAGCAGCCGCCCCCGCGGGCGGCTGGCGTACCGCAGCCAGAACTGGCGGGCGCTGGGCCGCCGGCCCATGGGGGTGAACAGCGTGCCGACCTGCTCCCCCGCCAGCGCGGCTGCGGCCTGTGCCGTGGAGGTGACGACGACGGGAACGCCGGCGTGCGCGGCGATGAGGGCGGCCTCGACCTTGGTGGCCATCCCCCCGGTGCCGACGCCGTTGCGCTTGGCCGAGCCGAGGGTCACCTCGGCGAGGTCGCCGGCGTCGGTGACGGTGTCGATCAACTGCGCCGGCCCGGAGCGCGGGTCACCGTCGTAGACGCCGTCGACGTCGGACAGCAGCACGAGCGCGTCCGCCTGGGCGACGTGGGCCACCAGGGCGGCGAGCCGGTCGTTGTCGCCGAACCGGATCTCCTCGGTGGCCACCGTGTCGTTCTCGTTCACGATCGGCAGCGCGCCGAGAGCCAGCAGCCGCTCGACCGTCTGGTGGGCGTTGCGGTAGTGGCTGCGGCGGGTGAGGTCGTCGGCGGTCAGCAGCACCTGGCCGACGGTGATCCCGTGTCGGGCGAACGCGTCGGCGTAGGTCTGCACCAGCCGGAGCTGGCCGACGCTGGCCGCCGCCTGCGCGGTGGCCAGGTCGCGCGGCCGGCCGTCCAGGCGCAGCGGGGCCAGGCCCGCCGCGATCGCGCCGGAGGAGACGAGGACGACCTCACGGCCGGCGGTACGGACGGCGCCCAGGACGTCGACCAGCGCCGACAGCCGTCCGGCGTCCAGCCCCCCGGGCAGTGTCGTCAACGAGGAGGAGCCGACCTTGACCACGACCCGCCGGGCGCCCGCGATCCCCGGGCGAGCGGGGAGGTCGGAGGAGGCGGCGAGCCCACTCACGGGACGTCGTCCGGCAGGTCCGCCGGGATATCGCTGTCCGTCCACGTCTCGTCGCTGAGCTCGTAGGGCACCCGGCGCGCCTTCTTGGCCGCCAACCGCTCCTCCGCGCGCACCCGGTGCGGCGCGTCGATCCGGCTGTCGGTACCCCGGCCACCCAGGCCCGCGGACTCCTCCACGGTGAGCGTTCCGGCCGGCAGCGTCGGCACCCAGTCGAAGGTGACCCCGCCGATGGTGACCGCGTCGCCCTGGACGGCGCCGGCCTTGGCCAGCTGCTCCTCGACACCGAGCCGGTTGAGGCGGTCGGCGAGGAACCCGACTGCCTCGTCGTTGCTGAAGTCGGTCTGCCGGACCCACCGTTCGGGCCGGACGCCGTGCACGACGAAGGCTCTGCCGTCGCCCGCACCCTCCCACTCCGGGTCACGCTCGACGCTGAACCCGGTGTCGTCCACGGACTTGGGCACGATGGTGACCCGGGCCGGCTCCATCGGGGGCAGGCTGGCGCGGTGGGCCTCGACCGCGGCCGCGAGGGCGTAGCCGAACTCGGTCAGTCCCTCGCCGGTCGCCGCGCTCACCGGATAGACCGCGAGGCCGCGCTTCTCCAGCGACGCGCGCACCAGGTCGACGAGCTCACGGGCGTCCGGGACGTCGATCTTGTTGAGGACGGCGATCTGCAGCCGGCCGACCAGGTCGAGCTCGACGCCGCCGTACTCGGCCAGCTCGTGCTCGAGGGCCTCGATGTCACTTTCCGGGTCGCGCCCAGGCTCCATGGTGGCCATGTCGACGACGTGCACCAGGACGGCGCAGCGCTCGACGTGCCGGAGGAACTGGAGACCCAGGCCCTTGCCGGTGGACGCTCCTGGGATCAGCCCGGGGACGTCGGCCATCGTGTACACGGTGTCGCCGGAGCGGATCACGCCGAGGTTGGGCACGAGTGTGGTGAAGGGGTAGTCGGCGATCTTGGGCCGCGCGGCCGACATCGCCGAGATCAGCGAGGACTTGCCGGCCGACGGGAACCCGACCAGGCCGACGTCCGCCACGCTCTTGAGTTCGATGACGGCGTCGAAGGACTCGCCGTCCTCACCGAGGAGCGCGAAGCCGGGGGCCTTGCGGCGGGAGTTGGCCAGCGCGGCGTTGCCGAGGCCGCCCTTGCCGCCCTTGGCGAGCACCACGCGGGTGCCCGCGCCGACGAGGTCGGCGATGACCCGGCCGTCGGGGGTGCTGACCACGGTGCCGGCCGGCACGCGCAGGACCTTTTCCTCACCCCTGGCACCGTGCCGATTGCTGCCCTCGCCGGGCTGGCCGTTGCCGGCCTTCTGGTGCGGGCGGTGGTGGAAGTCCAGCAGCGTGTGGACGCTGGGGTCCACCTCGAGGACGATGTCGCCCCCGTCGCCGCCGTTCCCGCCGTCGGGGCCGCCGAGCGGCTTGTACTTCTCCCGGTGGACCGAGGACACGCCGTGGCCGCCGTTTCCGGCGGCCACGTGCACGGTTACTCGATCGACGAAAGCGGCCATCTCCGCCGCCTCCTAGCTACGGGTGGTGCGGTTGATCAGGCCTCGACCGCGGTGATGGAGATGGTCCTGCGTCCCCGTCGCGTGCCGAAGGTGACCGAACCCGCGTCGAGAGCGAACAGTGTGTCGTCGCTACCTCGTCCCACACCCAGGCCGGGGTGGAAGTGGGTACCGCGCTGGCGCACGATGATCTCGCCGGCCTTGACGACCTGGCCGCCGAAGCGCTTCACGCCGAGGCGCTGAGCGTTCGAGTCGCGACCGTTACGGGACGACGATGCGCCCTTCTTATGTGCCATGTCGGCGTCAGCCCTTCGAGATGTCGCGGACCACGAGGCTGGTCAGGGGCTGACGGTGCCCCTGCCGCTTGTGGTAGCCGGTCTTGTTCTTGAACTTGTGGATGTGGATCTTCGGGCCCTTGCCGTGCTCGACGATCTCACCCGTGACGGTCACCTTGGCCAGCGCGGCGGCGTCACTGGTGACGGTGTCGCCGTCGACCAGCAGGATGGCCGGGAGAGCGACCGTGTCGCCCT
>JAOPUS010000040.1 GCA_025963345.1 Blastococcus sp.
GGGGAGAAGCGGTACACGATCGCGGCGCTCGACCTCGGCATCAAGACCGCCACCCCGCGGCACCTGGCCGAGCTCGGCGTCGAGACCCACGTGCTGCCGTCGACCGCGACCGCCGAGGACCTGCTCGCCGCGGGGCCGGACGGCGTCTTCCTGTCCAACGGCCCCGGTGACCCGGCCGCGGCCGACTACGCGGTCGACGCGGTCCGCGGAGTGCTGGACGCCCGCCGTCCGCTGTTCGGCATCTGCTTCGGCAACCAGATCCTCGGCCGGGCGTTGGGCCTGGGCACCTACAAGCTGCGCTTCGGCCACCGCGGGCTGAACCAGCCGGTGCTCGACCGGGTCAGCGGCACGGTGCGGGTCACCAGCCACAATCACGGGTTCGCCGTGGACGCCCCGCTCGACCGGCCGACCGACACCCCCTACGGGCAGGTGGAGGTCAGCCACGTCGGGCTCAACGACGACGTGGTCGAGGGCCTGCGCTGCCTGGACGTCCCGGCGTTCAGCGTGCAGTTCCACCCCGAGTCCGCGGCCGGCCCGCACGACGCGGCACCGCTGTTCCAGCGCTTCGTGGATCTGATGGCGTCCGCCCGGCAGAACGGGAACGCCGTCAGTCCGCCACCCGTCGTCGACTCGAGCACGGGGGAGACCCACTGATGCCCAAGAGATCAGACATCGAGCACGTGATGGTCATCGGCTCCGGGCCGATCATCATCGGGCAGGCCAGCGAGTTCGACTACTCCGGCACCCAGGCCTGCCGCGTCCTCAAGGCGGAGGGCCTGCGGGTCAGCCTGGTCAACAGCAACCCGGCGACGATCATGACCGACCCCGAGGTCGCCGACGCCACGTACATCGAGCCGCTCACCCCGGAGTTCGTCGAGAAGGTCATCGCCAAGGAGCGTCCCGACGCCCTGCTGGCCACGCTCGGCGGCCAGACCGCGCTCAACATCGCCATCGGCCTCTACGAGAACGGTGTGCTGGAGAAGTACGGCGTGCAGCTCATCGGCGCCGACGTCGACGCGATCAACCGCGGCGAGGACCGGCAGATCTTCAAGGACATCGTTCGCTCGATCGGCGCGGACGCCCCCCGCTCCACCGTCTGCGGCACCGTCGAGGAGGCGATCGCCACCGCCGGGGAGGTGGGCTACCCCGTCGTCATCCGGCCCAGCTTCACCATGGGCGGACTCGGCTCGGGCATCGCCACCGACGAGCCGATGCTCCGGCGGATGGCCGCCCACGGACTGTCCGACTCCCCGGTGCACACGGTTCTCATCGAGGAGTCGGTGCTCGGCTGGAAGGAGTTCGAGCTCGAGCTGATGCGCGACCGCAGCGACAACGTGGTCGTCATCTGCTCGATCGAGAACATCGACGCGATGGGCGTGCACACCGGCGACTCGGTGACCGTCGCCCCCGCGATGACCCTGACCGACCGCGAGTACCAGCAGATGCGCGATGTCGGCATCGCCGTGCTCCGCGCCGTCGGCGTGGACACCGGTGGCTGCAACATCCAGTTCGCCGTCCACCCGGAGACCGGCCGCCTGGTCGTCATCGAGATGAACCCGCGGGTCTCCCGGTCCAGCGCGCTGGCGTCGAAGGCCACCGGCTTTCCGATCGCCAAGATCGCCGCGAAGCTGGCCATCGGCTACACCCTGGACGAGATCACCAACGACATCACCGGCGTCACCCCGGCGTCCTTCGAGCCGTCGCTGGACTACGTCGTCGTGAAGATCCCGCGGTTCGCCTTCGAGAAGTTCCCCGGCGCCGACCCGCGGCTGACCACGACGATGAAGAGCGTCGGCGAGGTCATGGCCCTGGGCCGCAATTTCGCCGAGGCCCTCGGCAAGGCCATGCGCTCCACCGAGACGAAGGCCGCCGGCTTCTGGACCGGTGCCGTCGGGGTGGGTGGTGCGGGCGGAGGCAAGGCCGAGGGCAGCGCCGAGGAGCTGCTCGAGGCCCTGCGCACCCCGGTGGACGGGCGGCTCTACATCGCCGAGCGGGCGCTGGCCGCCGGTGCGACGGTCGAGCAGGTCGCCGAGGCCAGCGGTTTCGACCCGTGGTTCGTCGACCAGATCTCACTGATCCGCGAGATCGGCGAGCAGGTGCGGAACGAGCCGTCCATGACCCCGGAGCTGCTCCGCCGGGCCAAGCGGTTCGGCCTGTCCGACCGGCAGATCGCCGCACTGCGGCCGGAACTGGCCGGGGAGGACGGCGTCCGGACGCTGCGCTGGCGACTGGGCATCCGGCCGGTCTACAAGACCGTCGACACCTGCGCCGCGGAGTTCGCCGCCCGGACGCCGTACCACTACTCCTCCTACGACGAGGAGAACGAGGTGCAGCCGCGGGAGAAGCCGGCGGTGCTGATCCTCGGCTCGGGCCCCAACCGCATCGGCCAGGGCGTCGAGTTCGACTACTCCTGCGTGCACGCGGTCATGGCGCTGCAGGACGCCGGCTACGAGGCGGTGATGGTCAACTGCAACCCCGAGACCGTCTCCACCGACTACGACACCGCCGACCGCCTGTACTTCGAGCCGCTCACCTTCGAGGACGTGCTCGAGGTCGTCGAGGCCGAGCGCGCGGCAGGGCCGGTCGCCGGCGTCATCTGCACCCTCGGCGGGCAGACGCCGCTGGGTCTGGCGCAGCGGCTCAAGGACGCCGGCGTCCCGGTGCTCGGCACCTCGCCCGAGGCGATCGACCACGCCGAGCACCGCGGCGCGTTCTCGCGGGTGCTCGCGGACACCGGCCTGCAGGCGCCGAAGCACGGCATGGCCACGACGTTCCCCGAGGCGCGGGAGATCGCCGCGACCATCGGCTACCCGGTGCTCGTCCGGCCGTCCTACGTCCTGGGCGGCCGGGGGATGGAGATCGTCTACGACGACGCCACCCTCGAGGCCTACATCGCCAAGGCCACCGACGTCAGCCCGGAGCACCCGGTGCTGGTCGACCGCTTCCTGGAGGACGCGGTCGAGATCGACGTCGACGCCCTCTACGACGGGACCGACCTCTTCCTCGGCGGGGTCATGGAGCACATCGAGGAGGCCGGCATCCACTCCGGCGACTCCGCGTGCGCGCTGCCGCCGATCACGCTGGGCTCGGCCGACCTGCTCAAGATCCGTGCGGCCACCGAGAAGCTGGCCGCCCGGATCGGCGTGCGCGGCCTGATGAACGTCCAGTACGCGCTCAAGGACGACATCCTCTACGTGCTCGAGGCCAACCCCCGGGCCAGCCGCACGGTGCCGTTCGTCTCCAAGGCGACGGCGGTGCAGCTGGCCAAGGCCGCGGCCCGCATCGCCGTGGGCGAGTCGATCACCGACCTCCGGGCCGCGGGTGTCCTGCCCGCCACCGGCGACGGCACCGACCTCCCGGAGGACGCCCCGATCGCGGTCAAGGAGGCGGTGCTGCCCTTCCACCGGTTCCGCACGGTCGAGGGCCACAACGTCGACACCGTCCTCGGCCCGGAGATGAAGTCCACCGGCGAAGTCATGGGTCTGGACAGCGGCTTCGGGACGGCGTTCGCGAAGTCGCAGGCCGCCGCCTACGGCTCGCTGCCCACCGAGGGCACGGTGTTCGTGTCGCTGGCCAACCGGGACAAGCGGTCGGCGGTCTTCCCGATCAAGCGGCTGGCCGACCTCGGCTTCCGGGTGCTGGCCACGGCCGGCACCGCGCAAGTGCTGCGCCGCAACGGGGTCGCCTGCGAGGTCGTCGGCAAGTACAGCGACGGCCCGGGCAACTGCGTCGAGCGGATCCTGGCCGGCGACGTCGACATCGTCGTCAACACGCCCTTCGGGTCACCGGGCAACAGCGGCCCGCGTCTCGACGGCTACGAGATCCGCACCGCGGCGGTGTCGGCCGGGATCCCGTGCATCACCACCGTCCAGGGCATGGCCGCCGCGGTGCAGGGCGTGGAGGCACTGCGCCGCGGCGACATCGGCGTCCGGAGCCTGCAGGACGTCCACGCCGCGATGGCGGCATCGCAGGTGACCCGATGACCGCTTCCTCCCACCCCGCAGAAATGGCCATTTCCGTGGGTCTCCTGACCGCGCCGGCACCGCGGGCGGCGCGTGCGCCGGTGCAGCGCACCGTAGAGGTGATCGGCCGGCGGCCGGTCGACGCCTACGTCGAACTCACGCTGGCCGCGCCGGAGATCGCCGAGCGGGCCCAGCCCGGGCAGTTCGTCGCGTTCGCGGTCGGCGGCGACACGTCCGCGCTGTTGCTCCGTCGCGCGATCGCGATCAGCACGGCCGAGGACGGCGTCGTGACCGTGGTCGTCTCGGCCGCCGGGCCGGGCTCGACCTGGCTCACCGAACGACAGGTGGGCGACACCCTCGACGTCGTCGGTCCCCTCGGGCGGCCCTTCCCGGGGCCACCGGCCGGTGCCCGCGCTCTGCTGGTGGGCGGCGGCTACGGCGCGGCCGCGCTCGTGGGCCTGGCCGTCCGGCTGCGTGCCGAGGGACACCCGGTGGACGTCGTCGCGGGCGCGGCCGCGGCCGACCGGCTGTGCTCGGTGCAGGAACTCATCGGGATCGCCGACACCGTCGCCGTCACCACCGACGACGGCAGCTCCGGCCGGCAAGGGCTGGTCACGCTCGCTGTCGACGAGCTGCTGCCGGACGCCGGTGTGGTCTACGCCTGCGGCCCGATGCCCATGCTGCGGGCGGTCGCCGACGCGGCCACCGCGCACGGCATCCCGTCCTACGTCGCCGTCGAGGAGTCGATGGCCTGCGGGATCGGCGTCTGCATGACCTGCGTGCTCCCGATCGTCGGCGAGGACGGCCGCACCCGCTTCTCCCGCTCCTGCACCGAGGGGCCGGTGTTCGGCGGTGACCGGGTGCGCTTCGCCGACGTCGGCACGCTGCCATGGGACGTCGTCGGCGCCGATGCGATGGGAGTGGTCCAGCCGTGACCGCGACCGAGACCCGCGGCCACGATGGCCATTCTGGCCGTTCAGACACCGCCGTGGACATGCGGACCACGCTCGGGTCCGCGGAGATCCCGAGCCCGGTCCTCACCGCCTCCGGGTGCTCGGCGTTCGGCCGTGAGCTCGAGCCGTTCGTCGACCTGACGGCGATCGGGGCCGTGGTCACCAAGTCCGTGCAGCTTCGGCCGCGCTCGGGCCGGTCGACGCCCCGGATGGCCGAGACCCCCAGCGGGATGCTCAACTCGATCGGCCTGCAGGGCACCGGCATCGACGGGCTGCTCACCGAGGAGCTGCCCTGGCTCGCCGAACGGGGGGTCCGGAGCTTCGTCTCGATCGCCGGTACCCGGGTCGAGGACTTCGCCGAGCTCGCCGAGCGGCTGCGCGGCGTGCCGGGCGTGCTCGGCCTCGAGGTCAACATCAGCTGCCCGAACGTGGAGAGCCGCGGTGAGGTGTTCGCCTGCGACCCGGTGGCCGCCTCCGACGTCGTCTCCGCCGTCCGCGCCGCCGCCGACCCGGCCCATCCCGTCTACGCCAAGCTCAGCCCCGACGTCACCGACATCGTGAGCGTCGCGCGGGCCGTCTCCGACGCCGGCGCCGACGGGCTGTCGATGATCAATACGTTGCTCGGGCTGGTCATCGACCCCGACACGATGCGGCCGGTGCTCGGCGGGGTCACCGGTGGCCTCTCCGGCCCGGCGATCCGGCCGGTCGCGCTGCGCTGCGTCTGGCAGGTCCACCAGGCACTGCCCGACGTCCCGATCCTGGGCATGGGCGGCATCCGGACCGGCCTGGACGCGCTCCAGTTCGTCCTCGCCGGCGCGTCGGCGGTCTCGGTCGGAACGGCGGTGTTCAACGACCCGTCCGCGGTCGCCCGCGTGCACGACGAGCTCGCCGCCGCGCTGGGTGAGCGCGGATTCACCTCCGTCGCCGAGGCCGTGGGGTACGCGCACCGATGAGCCAGCCGTTCGGGGAGCGCCTTTCCGGCGCCGTCGCGGCCCGGGGACCGCTGTGCGTCGGCATCGACCCGCACCCGCCGCTGCTGGAGAAGTGGGGGCTGACGGACGACCCCGACGGCCTCGCCCGGTTCACCGACGCCGTGGTCGACGCCCTCGCCGGGTCAGTCGCCGTCCTGAAGCCCCAACTCGCCTTCTACGAGCGGCACGGGTCCCGCGGGCTGGCGGTGCTCGAGGAGGCCGTGCCCCGGGCGCGCGCCGCCGGTGCCCTGGTACTGCTGGACGCCAAGCGCGGTGACATCGGATCGACCATGGACGCCTACGGCGACTACCTGCGCCCCGACCACCCGCTGGCTGTCGACGCCATGACGGTCAGCCCCTACCTGGGACCGGGCTCGCTGCAGCCGGCCGTCGACACCGCGCGCATGCACGGCGGCGGGCTGTTCGTGCTGGCGCGCACCTCCAACCCTGACGCCGGCACCCTGCAGCACGCTGTGGTGACGAAGGGCGCGGACGAGCGTTCGGTCGCGCAGGTCGTGGTCGACACCGTGCGTGGCTGGAACACCCCCGGCTGGGTCGTGGGCGATCCGCTGCCCGACATCGCCTCCGTCCGCGACGTCGCCAGCCGGTTCGGGCCGACCACCGGCTCCTTCGGGGTCGTCGTGGGCGCCACCCTCCGGGACATGGACGTCGACCTGGACGGCCTGGGCGGCCCGATCCTCGCTCCGGGGCTGGGTGCCCAGGGCGGGTCGGTCGCCGACCTGCGCCGGCTCTTCGGCACGGGGCGGGCCGTCGTCCCCACCGTCTCCCGGGACGTGTTGGCCGCCGGACCAGACCCGGCCGCGCTGCGGGCCGCCGCCGACCGCTGGACGGACGAGCTGGCCGGATGAAGCGGGCGGCTCCCTGGCTCCTCGCCGCGCTGGGTGCGGCGCTGGTCGTCGCGGGGGGCGTGGTGTTCGCGGTGGCCGACCGGGGCCCGTGGATGGCTCCTGGGACTGCGGATGGGCCGTCGGCGGGCCGAGTGAGCGTCACCCCCCGGCGTGTCGTCCGCTCGGCGTGTCGCGACCTTCTGCGACGTGGAGGCCGGAACAGGACATCCGGAACGGATTCGCACGAAAGCCTGCCTGACCTGCGGCGATGACGGATCGTCACCGTGTACCTGAACCAGGTGTGAACGGCGACGACGTGCGTGCGAGAAGAACCCGCGCGGGGGCCCAGTGACCAGCGGATTTGTCTGGAACTAGGTTGGCCGTGAGGCTCAGAGGCGAGCCCTTCCCTTACGAGTCCCGAGAACCTCCGCGGACCGGACCACGGACCGCGAACGACACGATTGGGTCGAAAATGCCCCTGCCTGACCTGTCCCCGGAACAACGCGCCGCCGCCCTCGAGAAGGCGGCTGCCGCCCGCAAGGCGCGCGCCGAACTGCGTGAGCAGCTCAAGAACAAGGGCGCCACGGTTGGCGACGTCCTCAAGCAGGGCGACACCGACGAGGTGATCGGGAAGATGCGGGTCTCCGCTGTCCTCGAGTCCCTGCCCGGAGTGGGCAAGGCGCGAGCTGCGAAGAT
>JAOPUS010000058.1 GCA_025963345.1 Blastococcus sp.
CTGGACGGCGCCGCCTACGGCCTGCTCGCCCTGCTCCAGGACAGCGGTCCGCTGCGTGCCAGCGATCTGGTGACGCGGCTCGGGCTGGACAAGAGCACGGTCAGCAGGCAGGTCGCCACGCTGGTCGACCTCGGCCTGGTGGATCGTGCGGCGGACCCGGTCGACGGCCGGGCCCACGTGCTGACGCCGTCACCCGAGGGATCGGCCCGCCTGCAGCGGATCAGGGAGGCCCGACGCGCCCGCTGGGAGGCCGATCTCTCCGACTGGCCCGCCTCCGACGTGGCCGCGCTCGCCGGCCTGCTGCAGAGGCTGAACCGGATCGGTGAGGCACGCGAGGCCGAGGCCGGGAGGCCTGGCGCGACGGCCTGACGCCCCCCGTCAGGGCACCATCCAGCTGAGCACCGGTGTCGCCTGCAGCACCACGATGACGCACATGAACAGCAGCAGCGCCAGGCTCCAGCCGAACACCTTGCGGAACAGCTCGCCCTCCCGGCCGGCCATGCCCACCGCCGCGGCCGCGATGGCCAGGTTCTGCGGGCTGACCATCTTGCCCATGACGCCGCCGGAGGAGTTCGCGGCGGCGAGCAGCAGCGGATCCAGCCCGGCACCTGCCGCCGTCTGCACCTGCAGAGCGCCGAACAGGGCGTTGGCAGAGGTGTCGGACCCGGTCACCGCCACCCCGATCCAGCCGAGGATCGGCGACAGGAAGGCGAAGAACGCGCCGGTCTGGGCCAGTGCGGCGCCCAGCGTGGCGGTCTGGCCCGACTGGTTCATCACGTAGGCCAGCCCCAGCACCGCCATGACCGTGACGATGGCCCAGCGCAGCTCGTAGTACGTCTGCCCGTACGCCCGCAGCGCACGACCGGGGGAGACCCGCAGGACGAGGGCGGTCACGATGCCGGCCAGGATCATCAGCGTCCCCGCGGCCGGCAGCCAGTTGAAGGTGTAGTTGGTGGATGCCAGCGGGGCGTGCGCACCGGGGCCGAAGACGTGCAGTCCGGGCCAGGCGAAGACCGCGGTCCAGGGCTCCTTCGCCAGGGCGGCCCTGATCGGTGCGAGGTTCGCCACCGCGAAGATCACGACGATGATCCCGTACGGCACGTATGCCTTGATCACCTCCGACCGGCTGTCGGGCAGTGACTCCTGGCCGTCGGAGCCGACGGGGCCCGTGGGTGCACCCTCGTCCCGCGTCCGCCGGCGGCCGGGTGTGCCGCCGAGCTCACCGCCCACGGTGACGCCCACCCGCCCGGTGGCGCCGGCACTCCCGGCACGGGCCGGGGTGGCGGCCGGTGCGGTCACGGCCGGCATCGCGCCGGAGCGCATCCGGACCATCAGCACGACCGCTGCCGCGGACACCAGCGAGGCGATGATGTCGGTGAGCGGTACGGAGACGTAGTTGGAGGCGAGGAACTGCGCTAGGCCGAAGGCGACACCGGCCGTCAGCGCCGGGAGCCACGTCTCCCGGAGCCCCCGCCGGCCGTCGACGACCAGTACCAGCACCAGCGGCACGATGGTCGCGAGGATGGGGGTCTGCCGCCCCACCATGGCACCGAGCGTCTCGACGGTCAGGCGGCTGTCGCCGTTCACGCCGGAGGTGACCGTCGCGAGTGTCACGACGGGGGTGGCCAGCGCCCCGAAAGCGACCGGGGCGGTGTTCGCGATCAGCGCCACGGCCGCCGCCTTGATCGGCTGGAAGCCCATCGCCATGAGCATGACCACGGTGATGGCCACCGGCGTGCCGAAGCCGGCCAGCGCCTCGAGCAGGGCGCCGAAGCAGAAGGCGATGATGATCGCCTGGATCCGCTGGTCCGGGCTGACCTTCTCGAAGGACCGCCGGAGGACGTCGAAGTGCCCCGTGGTGACGGTGAGGTTGTAGACCCAGATCGCGTTCAGAACGATCCAGAGGATCGGGAAGAACCCGAACGCTGCGCCTTCGGCCGCCGACAGCAGCGCCTGGTCGACCGGCATGGCGAACGCCACCATGGCCACGACGATCGCGACGAGCAGCGAGGCCAGTCCGGCGATCCAGGCCTTGACCCGCAGCACCCCGAGCAGGACGAACAGGGTGACGAGGGGGATCACCGCGCACAGTGCACTGAGCCCCAGGGATCCGCCGACGGGATCGATCACTTGCTCGAACACATGCTCACCTCATCGTCGAGGAAGAGCCCGACGGGACCCGCCGGGAGGCTCGTTCGGGCGGCGTCCCTCAGCCGGTGCCGAGTGCGGACACCGGCAGGCCGCGGAGCGAGGCGTCCAGCACCTCGATCGTGTGGGCCATTGCGAGCTGCGTGCCGGAACGCCGGAGGGCGGCGGCCACCTGCATGAGGCAGCCGGGATTGGCTGTCACCAGCAGGGCGGCCCCGGTCGAGGCCACGTTCCTGGCCTTACGATCGCCCAACTCGCGGGCCGGCTCAGGGAAGAGGATGTTCCAGATCCCCGCCGAGCCACAGCACAGCTCGGCCTCGGGAATCTCACGGAGTTCGAGGCCGGGAATGCCCCTCAGCAGCGCCCGGGGCTGGGCCCGGACGCCCTGGGCGTGCCCGAGGTGACAGGCGTCGTGGTACGCGACACTGACCTCGAGCGGGTGGCGCACGGCCACCGGGCCCAGCTCGGCAAGGAACTCGGAGATGTCGCGAACCCGCGCGGAGAACCCGGCAGCCCGCTCCGCATAGGCGATGTCGTCGGACAGCAGGACGGCGTACTCCTTCATGCTCGACCCGCAGCCCGCGGAATTGACGACGACCGTCTCCACCCCGGCGGCCTCGAAGACGTCGATCGTGCGCCGGGCGTAGCGCGTGGCCTCCTCCTCACGGCCGTTGTGCACCGACAGGGCGCCACAGCAGCCCTGGGCCTTTGGCACGACGACGTCGCATCCCTCGGCGGCGAGCACCCGCGCCGTCGCGGCGTTGACCCCGGGGAAGAACTCGCCCTGCACGCAGCCCGTGAGCAGACCCACCACCGCCCGTCGCGGCCCGACGGCAGGAACCCGGTCCGGGAGCCGCTCAGGCCGGGTGAGCGGAGGGGCCAGGTCGGCCATGGCGGCCAGCCGGGGCGCCATCCGCTCGAGCACGCCGGTACGGCGGACCAGCCGCTGCAGCCCCGCGGCCTGGTAGCCGCGCAGCGGGCCGCGCATCAGCCGGAGCCGGCGCTTGTGCGGGAACAGCGCGAAGATCATCGCCCGCACGGCGCGGTCCCGGGGTTTCCGCTCGTGGTTGCGCTCGACCTGGGCGCGGGTCGCCTCGATCAGCCGGTCGTACTGCACACCGGAGGGGCATGCGGTCACGCAGGCCATGCAGCCGAGGCAGGCATCGAAGTGCTGCACCATCGAGTCGCTCATCGGCTCGCCCTCGAGCCCGGACTTCATCAGGTAGACGCGGCCGCGCGGAGAGTCCATCTCCTCGCCCCAGAGCGTGTACGTCGGACAGGTCGGCAGGCAGAACCCACAGTGCACACAGTCGCCGACCAGCTCGGGTGACGGCGGCCGATGGTCGTCGAACGCGCCGCGCACGGCCGGCAGCCCGAGCGACACCGGCCGATCGGTGGAGCTGGTCATCAGATCCCTCCCACGAAGCGGCCGGGAGCCAGGCGGCGCTCCGGGTCGAACCGGTCCTTCACGCGGCGCATGAGGTCGATCGCGGCGATCGGGCCCCAGGTGTCCACCGCGGCCTTGACCCCGGGCGGCCCGTCCAGGACGACGAGTGCACCGCCGAGCGCCGAGCACTCCGTGCGCAGCCGGTCCACCACCGAGCGCACGGCATGGGGGTCGGCATCGGGCGACACCGCGCCGTACAGCACGCCGGCACCGCCCGAGCCGCGCAGATCCAGTGCGACCCCGGCATCGGCGGCGGCTGCGCGCGCGGTCTCCAGCACCCGGGCCAGACCGGAGAGGGCGAAGGTGGCCTTGAGGGCCGTCGGCCGGTCCGGGCCGG
>JAOPUS010000063.1 GCA_025963345.1 Blastococcus sp.
GCGCGGTGGGACCACCGCCCGATCCCGGGCTGCTGTCCCTCTACGACCGCGCGCTGCCCGAGGTCTACGGCTATCTCCTCGCCCGCTGCGGCCAGCGGGCCCTGGCCGAGGACCTCACGGCCGAGACCTTCCTGGCCGCGGTCCGCGCGGAGTCCGACGGCGGCGGCCCCACCACCGTCGGGTGGCTGATCGGTACCGCCCGCCACAAGCTCGTCGACCACTGGCGGCGCCGCGAACGCGAGGAGCGCGGTCTCCAGCTGATGCAGGGCGGCGCCACGACCGAGGACCCGTGGGACGCCGAACTCGACGTCCTCCGCGCCGCCGAGGTGCTCGGCCACCTCACCCCGGCCCACCGGGCGGTCCTGACCCTCCGCTACCTCGACGACCTCCCGGTCCCGCAGGTCGCCGCCCTCCTCGGTCGCAGCCTGCACGCGACCGAGGCGCTGCTGGTCCGCGCCCGCCGCGCCTTCCGCCGCCAGTACGAGTCGACCGGGCTGCCGGGAGGTGCGTCATGAGCGACGCCGAACGGCCGTTCCGCTCCCTCGCCCGGCCCACGACGCCGGTCGCGCCCGACCCCGCGTTCGCCGCCACGCTCCGCGAGCGACTGGAGCGCGCCCTGCTGATCGAGACGCAGCTGCAGCAGTCCCCCGCACCCGCCCGAGCTCCAGGAGGTCCCGCCGTGTCCGCCCTGATCCCCTACCTCGTCGTCCGCGACGCCCGGTCCGCCCTCGCCTGGTACGCCGATGCGTTCGGCGCCGCCACGGTCGGCGACCCCTACGTCATGGACGACGCCCGGATCGGGCACGCCGAACTCGAGGTGGCCGGCGCGACCCTCTACCTCGCCGACGCCTACCCCGAGCTCGGCCTCACCGGACCCGAGGACGGCCGGACCGCGGTCTCCCTGCACCTGTCCGTGCCCGACGTCGACCGCGCCGTCGCCCGCGCCCAGAGCGTGGGCGCGACCGTGGAACGCCCGGTCTACGACGCCCCGTACGGCCGCACCGGCGTGATCGTCGACCCCTACGGTCACCGCTGGATGCTCCAGACCCCGGCGCACGCCCCGACGCCGGGCCCGCGGCCGGGCGACACCGTCTACCTCACGCTGCAGGTGCCCGACGGGGCCCGCGCCCGCGACTTCTACGACGCAGTGCTCGGCTGGTCCGCCGTGCCCGGCCGGGTCCAGGACGGCTGGCAGGTCGAGGGGACGACGCCCATGGTGGGCATCGGCGGCGGCGCGACGGAACCCGCCGCGGTGCCGATGTATGCCGTCGACGACATCGAGGTCGCCGTCGCCGCCGTCCGCACCGCGGGTGGTGAGGCCGGGGAGATCGAGCGCCGGTCGTACGGCCTCTCCGCGCTCTGTCGGGACGACCAGGGCCTGCCGTTCTGGGTGGGTCAGCTGAGCTGAGGCCCGGCGTCCGCGGGCTCGTCGCCCCGGTACACGCTGTCGCGCCCCTCGGCGTCGCGCAGTTCGTCCACCAGCAGCAGGTCGCGGCGCACGTGCCGCCGGCGGTAGGCCACGCGGCTGATCATGTGCGCGCTGACCGGAGCGGTGAGCAGCTGGAAGGCGGCGACCAGCAGCAGCATCCAGGTCGCCGCCAGACCGTGCAGCCGGATCGCACCGCCCACCATCACCAGCAGCACCCCGAGGACCTGCGGCTTGGTGCCGGCGTGCATCCGGGACAGCACGTCCGGGAAGCGGACGAGACCCACGCCGGCGGTCAGGCACAGGAACGCACCGGCCAGCAGGCAGGCGGCCGCGACGACGTCGGCGATCGAGGCCAGCACGCTCATCGCCGCGCCTCCCGTTCCTCGGCCGCACGTTCCTCGGCCGCATGGGGCAGTCCGACATTGCCACCGTCCCCGGTGGACGACTGCATCAGCATCCCGCCGACGTAGCGGGCGATCGACACCGAACCGACGAACGCGAGCAGCGAGACGACCACCAGCACCGGCACCACCGTGGGATCGCGGGACAGCGCGGCGTGCACGGCCAGGCTCGCGGAGATGATCACCAGCAGGGTGTCGGTGGCCACGACCCGGTCCAGCAGCGAGGGGCCGCGGGCCAGCCGGACGAGGGCCAGCAGGGCCCCGCTGCCGAGCAGGGCCTGGGCGATGACCGCGACGACGGTCATCGCGTCGTCCGTCCGGTGGGCCGTGCGGCCTCGAGGGCCGCGATGTCCTCCGCGGTGCCGAACGCGCGCACGATCAGCTCCTCGGTGGCGAGCACGTCGGCCTTCTGCCGCTCGACGTCCGCGAGGTCGTCGACGTGCAGCAGGTGGATGGAGATCAGCCGCGACTCCCGGTCGAGGTCGAGCACCAGCGAGCCGGGCACGAGGGAGAGGGTCTCGGCGACGACGGTGAGCAGCAGGTCGGAGTCCGCCCGCAACTGCACCTGCACGATGGCGCCCTGCTGCGCTCCTCCCGGGCCCAGCGCCCGCCAGGCCACCTGCGCCGCGGAGACGACGAGGTCGACGAGGAAGTACCCGACGAAGAGCACCAGCGGCAGTGGCCGGACCCGCGTCCCGCCCACCACCGGCGGCAGCGGGAGCAGCAGCATGACCACCAGCGCCACCGTCACGCCCGAGACGACGTTGGCCCAGGACCACGTACCCCAGAGCAGGATCCACACGAACACGAGCCACACCAGCAGCGGCAGCTGGTGGCGCAGTCGCGACGGAGCGGGTTCGATGCTCATTCGCCGTCCTCCGCCGGGACGGGGCCGTCGAAGACCGCCTCGATGTAGGGGGTGCGGTCGAGCAGTTCGTGGGCGGCCCGGTCGGTGTAGCCGTAGAGCGCGCCGGCGATGCCGGTCAGCGACACGGTGACGGCGACCATCACCGCGGTCGCGCCGACCATCACCCCCGGCAGCGGACGCAGCGCGCGGACGGAGGCCGCCCGGGTCCCCGGGACGGTCGTCCCCGCCGTGGCCACCTGCTCGTGCCGCTGCCAGGCCGCGCTCCAGGCGGCCCGGCGCCCGGTCTGCGGCTCGCCCTGCTGCTCGGATCCGGAGTTCCCGGGAGACTCCCCCGCCGCCCCGACCGGCGCCGGCTCCCGTGCCTGCGCGCCCGCGTCGCTCGCGGCCGCCGCCGCGGTGTCGTCCAGCGGCTCCTGGGTGGGCGGCCGCCAGAACGCCCGGGTCCAGACGCGCGCGACCGCGAGCAGGGTCAGCAGGCTGGTCACCACACCCCCGGCGACGACCGTGAGAGCCAGCGGGCTGCCGTCGGCGACCCCGGCCTGCAGCAGCCCGAGCTTGCCGATGAACCCCGAGAACGGCGGGATCCCCGCCAGGTTCATGGCCGGCACGAAGAACAGCACCGCGAGCAGCGGCGAGCGCTTCGCCAGCCCGCCCAGCCGGTTCACCGACGTCGAGCCCCCCTGCCGTTCGATGAGACCCGCGACGAGGAACAGGCTGGTCTGGATGGCGATGTGGTGGGCCACGTAGAAGATCGCACCGGCCAGCCCCGCCGTCGTCCCCAGGGCGATGCCGAACACCATGTAGCCGATGTGACTGACCAGGGTGAACGACAGCATCCGGCGGATGTCGGTCTGCGCGACCGCACCCAGGATGCCCATGACCATGGTGGCCAGCCCCGCCCACATCAGCAGGTCGTCGAGGCCGCCGCCGGGGAACAGCAGCGTCTGGGTGCGGATGATCGCGTACACGCCCACCTTGGTGAGCAGCCCGGCGAACACCGCGGTCACCGGCGCGGGTGCGGTCGGATAGCTGTCGGGCAGCCAGGCCGACAGCGGGAACACCGCCGCCTTGATGCAGAACGCGATCAGCAGCATCGACTGCAGCAGCAGCTGCATGCCCTCGGGCAGCTCGCCGAGCCGGGTCGCCAGCTGCGCCATGTTGACGGTCCCGGTCGAGGCGTAGATCAGCCCGATCGCGGCCAGGAAGATCAGCGAGCTGGTAAGGCTGACGACGACGTAGGTGATGCCCGCCCGCACCCGCGGCGCCGACCCGCCCAGGGTCAGCAGCACGTAGCTGGCCATCAGCAGGATCTCGAAGCCGACGTAGAGGTTGAACAGGTCGCCGGCGAGGAACGCGTTGCTCACGCCCGCGATGAGCACGAGGAACGTCGGGTGGAAGATCGACAGCGGGGTCTCCTCCGACCCGTCCGCCGACCCCTGGCCGACGGCGAACCAGAGGACGCCGAGCGCGACGGTCGAGGCGACGACCAGCATCAGCGCCGACAGCCGGTCGACGACGAGCACGATCCCGAGGGGGACCGGCCAGCCGCCGACGGAGATTGCCGTGGGCCCGGAGGAGTCGGCCTGCAGGAGCAGCACCACCGAGACCACGAGGACGGCGGTGAGGACGACGAGGCTGACGGTGCGCTGCGTCCGCGGATGACGGCCGACCAGCAGGGTGCCCGCCGCGCCGAGCAGCGGCAGCAGGACCGGCAGCGGGGCCAGGACGGAGATCATCGCTCGTCCCCGGGCAGCGGGAGCGTGACGTCGTCGGCCACTTCCATGAGGTCGGCCCCCGTCCGGCGGCGGGTGGTCAGGCTGTCGGCGTGACCGGCCGGCCGGTCGTCGGGCGCCAGGTCGTCGGGGTCGAGCTCGTCGGCGTCGGTGTCGTGCCGCCCGGCGACCCGGCGGTCCTCCTCGTCGTTGGCGACCGCCTCGTTGCGGGCGAGCGCCCACGAGCGGTGGATCATGGCCAGCACGAATGCGGAGATGCCGAAGGTGATCACGATCGCGGTGAGGATGAACGCCTGCGGCAGCGGATCGCTCATCTGGTCCGGTTCCGCGTAGCCCAGGATCGGCGCCAGCCCCCTGTACCCGCCGGTGGACAGGAGCAGCAGGTTCGTCGCGTTGCCCAGCAGCAGGAAGCCGACCAGCACGCGGGTGAGGCTGCGGTCGAGCAGCAGGTAGACCCCGGCGGCGTAGAGGCCGCCGATGATCACCGGGAAGACGACGGTGGGGGTCATCGGACGATCACCTCGCCGGGCTCGGCCTCGATCGGGTCGTCCTCGTCCTCCTGCCGGTCGAGTTCGGCGCCGAGCGAGCGCAGGACGTCCAGGACCAGGCCGACGACGATCAGATAGACCCCCATGTCGAAGAAGAGCGACGTCACGAGCTTGACGTGGCCGAGCACGGGCAGCGTGGTCTCGAGGATCGCTGTCTGCAGCACCTCGGCGCCCAGCATCAGCCCGGCGACGCCGGTGCCCCCGGCGAAGAGCAGTCCGGCACCGAGCAGCAGGCCGGGGTCGACCGGCGCGGCCTCCCCGAGCTCGTAGCGCCCGCCCGCCAGGTAGCGCAGGACGAGGGCGAGACCGGCGACCAGTCCGCCGGCGAACCCGCCGCCCGGCTCGTTGTGCCCGGAGAACAGCAGGTAGAGCGAGAACACCAGGATCGTGTGGAACAGCACCCGGGTGATCACCTCGAGCACGACCGAGCGCCGCTCCGGGGGGAGGGTCGCGCTCGCGGCCAGCCAGCGTCGCCGCGGCGCCCGTCCGGCGGCCGACGGCGTCTCGGCCAGATCCGCGGCCTCCAGGCGGTCGACTCCCCCGGTGCGCCGGCGCAGGAACACCAGGCTGGCCACACCGGTCGCGGCCACGACGAGCAGCGAGATCTCGCCGAGGGTGTCCCACGCGCGGATGTCGACGAGGGTCACGTTGACGATGTTCTTGCCGCCGCCGAAGTCGTAGG
>JAOPUS010000436.1 GCA_025963345.1 Blastococcus sp.
CGGCGCGCAGGATGCGCACGCACATCGAGTGGAAGGTCGACACCCACATCGCACGGGCGCGGGGCCCGACCAGCGCCGCCACCCGGTCCTTCATCTCGCCGGCGGCCTTGTTGGTGAAGGTGATCGCCAGGATCTCGCCGGGCTGGGTGTGCCGGGCACCGAGGAGGTAGGCGATGCGGTGTGTGAGCACGCGGGTCTTGCCCGAACCGGCACCGGCCACGATGAGGAGCGGGCCGCCCTCGTGGACGACGGCCTGACGCTGGGGGCCGTTGAGGCCGGCGAGCATGCGGTCGAGTTCCCGGCCCACGGACCCGGGTGCGGAGCGCTGGAGGGCCTCCGTCCCGGGAAGAGTGTTCTGGGCACCGGAGGGGGCCTGCTGGACGCTGCTCATGACCTCCTCACTGTAAGCCGGACGGGTGACAGACCTTCCTGGCGAGGGACCCTGCGCCACACCCGCCCCAGGGAAGGGTCATGGCATCGCAGCACGCGCTGTGGCAGACTCGGCTCCGTGCTCGCCACGGTCAGCTTTTACTACGGTCACCGGGATCCGGTGTCCGTCACCGCTGGCTGAGCAACCGCCGCAACAGACGCCCCGGGCCCGAAGAGCCCCGGGGCGTTTTTCTGTTTCCGGGGTCGACGGGCCACCAGCACCCGAAGGACATCCGATGAGCACCATGACCGCCTCCCCCGCCGACACCGTCGACGACCCGTCGGCGCGGATCGGTGAGCTGCGCAGCTCGATCGACGCCTGCGATGCCGAGATCATCGAGCTCGTGCATCGTCGGCTGGCCATCTCGCACGAGATCGGCGCCCTGCGCGCTGCCAGCGGCGGCACCCGACTGTCGCTGTCCCGGGAGCAGCAGGTGCTCTCCCGTTTCCGCGCCGCCCTGGGGCCCGACGGCGCCGCGCTCGGCATGATGCTGCTCCGCCAGGGCCGCGGCCGGCTCTGAGCTAGGGCTCGGCGCGCCAGACCAGTTGCCGCTCGTCGTCCATCGCGACGACCTCCAGGACGGCACCGGCGCGCCGGCTGAGCGCGAGCGCGTCGTCCGCGAGCTCGCGACCGAGGGCCACCGCCTCGTCGAGGTCGGCCGCCGGGCAGTCGGTGGACAGGCGGAGGACGGCTGGATCGGCGTCCCGCCAGACCATCAGGTCGTCGTCCCCGGGCCGGAGGGTGGTGCTGAGCGCGTCGACGACGTCGTTGCCGGGGACGGCGTCGAACCGCACCGAGACCGCGAGCGAGAAGGTGGGCACACCCCGAGTCTGCGGCAGGGGGTGTATCCGGAGCCGGGGGCCGCATCTCTTCCCGACGTCCACAGCACCGGTGCCGGAGAGACGTGAGCCCCATGCCCGAGCCGACCGCAGTCCCGCTGTTCTCCCGCCGTGTGCCTGCGGAGGTGGCCGACCGCATCCGGTGAGGAGACGTCCGGCCCCGTCCGACGTCCGCCCGCCGTGACCCCGCGGGCAGTCGACGACGAGGCCGGAGACCGGCCAGGCCCCGGTTGCCGAGGGGGATCGCGAGTCACGGCAACGGGGAGCAGCCGGTCAGCGGGAGCCGGTCGGGTCGCCAGGGGGAGGACCCGGCCGGCTTCCGGTCAGCCTGATGTCGTGTCACCCCGGCGGAGAGGACCGGACATGACCCGCACCGAGACCGCCCGCAACCCGGACAAGCTCGCGGGCCTGTCCCTCACCGGTTCCGGGACCGACCTAGGCTCCGGCGCGTGACCGCGCCCCTCCCCCGCACCCCCGCCGAGCATGTCGAGCGTGTGCTGTGCGTCCTTGCCCATCCCGACGACGTCGACTTCGGCAGCGCCGGAACGGTCGCCACCTGGACGACGGCCGGTACCGAGGTCACCTACTGCATCGTCACCGACGGCGACGCGGGCGGCTTCGACGACACCCCGCGCGACCAGATGGGCCCCTTGCGCCAGGCCGAGCAGCGGGCGGCAGCCGCCGCGGTCGGCGTGTCCGACGTCCGGTTCCTCGGCTATCCCGACGGCCGGCTGGAACTGACGCTCGACCTGCGCCGCGACATCAGCCGGGTGATCCGCCAGGTACGGCCTCAGCGCGTACTGAGCACGTCGCCGGAGCGGTTCTGGGATCGGATCGGGGCCAGCCACCCCGACCACATGACCGTCGGTGAGTCGACGATGCGGGCCGTCTACCCCGACGCGCGCAACCCGTTCGCCTTCCCGGAACTCCTGGACGACGAGGGCCTCGAGGCGTGGACCGTCTCCGAGGTCTGGCTCGGCGCCAGCCCGCGCGCCGACCACGCCGTCGACGTCACCGACGTGCTGGACCGCAAGCTCGCCGCCCTGCACTGCCACGTCACGCAGGTGAGCCACAGCCCCGACCTCGACACCTTCGTCACCGCCTGGATGGCCGAGACGGCGAAGCGGTTCGGCCTGCCCGAGGGACGGCTGGCCGAGTCGTTCCACGTCGTCCACACCGCCTGACGTCCCGCCCCTGCCCGGGGTGCGGGAGATGAGGTCAGGACGCCGCGGGGACGAGTGAGGTCGGCTGTGCGCGCGTGCCGGCGCCGGGGCCGGTCGGGGCATCCCGACCGGCCCCGGTCATCACCAGTTTGGTCAGGACGAACGCGATCGGCAGGGTGACCGCGGTCGCCACCAGAGGGGCCAACCGCTCACCGGTGACCTGGAGAGCCACGAGCTGCCAGACGACCAGCGTCCGCAGTCCCATCGTGGTCAGGTTCGTGATCATGAAGCTGACCAGCGATCGGCCGGTCATCCGCACCTGGAACGCGTACCGGGCGTTCATCAGGTAGGCGAGGACGATCGCGATCCCGAGCGCCAGCACGTTCGCGACGACGTAGGGAACAACCAGCAGGAAGAGCAGGTACAGCGCGTAGTACAGCAGCGTGTTGAGGACGTTGACGACGACGAACCGGACGAACACCCGCGCCGACGTCATCCCTGCGTCCCCCGCGGGGCGTACCGGCCCAGGGCCGCACGACCCAGGATGCGGACCAGGTCGAACTGGCCCCGCCGGCCGTGGATCTTCGTCGGAATCCCACCGTCCGACGGATAGGCCCGCGTGACCGGGACCTCCGTGCAGCGGTAGCCCAGCCGGGCCGCCCGGATGGGCAGGTAGGCGAGCAGCTCGTAGGTGTCGAACACGTCCCGCATCGGAGCGACCCGGGGATCGGTCAGCAGGGCACGGGAGTGCCCTCGGAAACCGTTGGTCGTGTCGGTGTAGCGCTTCCGGGCGGCCACCGAGGTGACCGGCGCGTGCAGCAGCTTGATGGCCAGGTACCGCTCACGCGGGGTGTTGATCGCCTGCCCCCCGGGGACGAACCGCGATCCCTGCACGAAGTCGGTACCGGCGTCCAGCTCGGCAACGAAGCGCGGCAGCGCGGACACGTCGTCCTTGCCGTTGCCGTCCACCGTGATGACGCCGTCGTAGCCCTCGCGCAGCGCGAACGCGAAACCCATCCGCAGCTGCGCGCTCAGCTTGCCGGCGTCGTCCTTGACCAGGAGCGCGCGCACGCCGAGCTCGCGCAGCACGTCGGGATCGTTGGAGCCGTCGGTGCTGCCGCCGTCGGCGACCACGACGTCGAGCCCGAGCCCGAGGTCACGCAGCGCCCGGAGCTGGCCCAGGATCCGCTCGCCCTCGTTGATGACCGGGATGAGCACGCAGTAGCGGCTGGCCCGCTCCCGCAGGACATGCACGTGCGCGCGCGGAACCGACCAGGTGGCCTCCTCGCCGTCCCTCAGCAGTTCGCTGCTCATCCGTACGTCTTCCTCACGAAGTCGGCCGTGCGCCGCACGGCACCGGTCACGTCATCTGCCTGCGGCAGCATCTCCACGGAGACGTGCCCGTCGTAGTCCACGGCGCGGAGCGCAGCGGCCACGACGTCGTGGTCGACCGCCCCCCCGGGCAGGACCGCACCCAGCTGGGGTGCACTCGCGTGGACGTGGGCCAGCACGTCGGCACCGGCCCGGATCCGCTCGGCCGCGTCGTCGCCGGCCAGAGCCATGCACGCGGTGTCGAGGTGCAGGCGCACGCCGGGCGAATCCACCGCTCGGACGAAGGCGGTCGATGCCACGGCATCGGTGAGGTAGTCGCACTTGTAGTCGACGGGGTTGGCCTCGATGCAGAAGCAGACGCCGAGGTCGGCGGCGGCGGCGCCGAGCCGGGAGAAGACCTCGACGGCGATCTCGTCGGCCCGGTCGACGGGGAGGCCGTCGCGGCGCCGGTTACCCGGTGAGCCGAACACCAGGCGGGTCGCGCCCAGCCGTGCCGCGAGGCGGGCCATGCCGACGAGGTGGTCGTGCAGGCCCTGGCGCGACTCGGCGTCACCGAACAGCTGCAGCTCCGGTCGCTGGAACAGCAGTGACTGCAGGGCCACGATGCGCAGCCCCGTGGCCTCGATCCCGGTGCGGACCGCCGCGATCTCGTCGTCGTCCCGGGCGAGCGGGTCGGTCCAGAGCCGGGTGGGGGCGACCTCGAGGGAGCCGAAACCCAGCTCGGGCAGCTCCGGCAGGAGCTGGCGGTCGTCCTCGGCGGGCCAGGCCAGGTTGGAGAAGGCCAGCTTCACGAGGCGGCCCGCACGAGTTCCTGCGCACCCCAGACCTGAACGGCGGCCAGCGTCTCTTCCCGCGAACGCAGGTACGGACCCTCACGGCCGGCGATCTCCGCGGCGTACCGGGTCCGCAGGTCGTAGGCGGCGACGGGCCGGTCGTCGCAGCGGTAGTCCACCCCGAAGGCCTCGCGCGCCACCTCTGCCGACGTGACCGGCTCGGTCGCCAGGTTGACGACCGTCAGGCCGGCGTCCCGACCGAGCAGCACGTGCCCCCAGAGGTCGCGCACGTCGTAGAACTGGAAGGAGGACGACTCGTGGGCGAATCGGGCCTCGGGCTGATGGATGAGGTCGTACACGAGGTTCTTCTTCAGTCCGGGACCGAACATGCCCGGCAGCCGGACGATCAGTGCGTCGTCGAACCGGCCGGTCACGAACTCCTCGAGCAGCGCGCGGTGGCGGCCGTAGGCCTGCTCCTGGCCGGTGTCGGCGGCGGTCGCCTCATCGGCCCCACGAGAATCGGAGTAGACGTCGACGGTGGAGACCAGGACGCACGACGTCGCCCGGCTGGAGTCCAGGGCCTCGATGAGGCGGGTGATCCCCGCCCAGTCGGCCTCCGGGTCGGCGTTGGCCTTCCACTTCTCCGCCGGCGCACCGGCGCAGACGACCTCGTCGACGTCCGCGTCGCGGAGCTGGTCGATGTCGGTGCTGCGAAAGCGGGCCACCGGGCGCACCCGGGGCTCGAGCGCGCCGCCGACGAATCCCGACCAGCCGACCAGGGCCCGGCGGGGTGCGGCAGTCACGAAGCCACCTGGTGGACCGCACCGCGAGGCCGCGGCACCGCGACGGCGTCGGAGTCGACGTTGAGCATGTCCCGGGCCTCGAGCACCGAGCTGGTGGCCTCGAACGCCACCCGGTAGACCGGCCGCTCGTTGGCCGTCTCGTTCGACTGGAACATGAACTCGGCCATGATCGCGATGACCACACTGAGCAGGAAGAACATCAGGCTCATCTGGAGGCTCATCGAGGTCCAGCCGGCGACGGCTCCGCTGAACATCCCGACACCGACGACGTAGAGCGCGTACAGCATGTTCACCAGGCTGGCGGCCAGCGCGATGCCCACGGCGACGCGCAGCGGGCGCGAGCTCGCGTAGAAGATCGAGCGCAGGACCTGCCGGGTGCTGGTCGCGGCCCCCTGGCGGGTGCGCGAACCGGACGCGTAGTGCAGCACGGTGCTGGGGTAACCCGAGATGGACGGCAGCATGCGCAGCACGCGGTCGCGGTCGCGGCGCGGGAGCCAGGCGTCCAGGGCCGGCCGGCTGTAGCCGCGCAGACCCAGGCTCACCGAGGGGATCTCCTCCCCCATGCTGCGGCTGGCCAGCGCCCGGCTGAGGCGCAGACCCACGCGACGCCCGGCGGCGGCGGTCGTGTCGACCCCGACGACGACCGGGTTCTCGTCGTCCACCATCGTCGCGCAGCGCACGATGTCCTCGGGCGCGTCGATGCCCAGGCGTGCGGTGACGACCACGTCGCCCAGTGCGCCGTCGAGGCCTGCGGTGAACGCGACCTCGTCGGTCACCTCGTGCAGCAGACCGAGCACCTGCAGGTTGGCCTGGCGCTCGGTCAGCGCACGCGCCCAGGGCTGCCGGCCCCGGGAACCCGGCATGACGAGCACGATCTCGTGCACGGGGTAGGACTCGGAGAGCGCGGCGTCCAGGGGGGCCAGGTCGGCCTCGACCTGGGCGGCCGGACCCTCGGCGATCACGACCACGCTGACGAACGTGCCCGAGCGCGTGGGCGGCGCGGGGGTCCGGACGACCACCTCGGGACGCGGACGACGCCGCTCCGCGGTGAGTCCGGAGGCGTGGGTCTCAAACAGCGTCACGAAGGTGCTCCTCTGCCACTCGGAGTGCGTCTCCGATGTTGTCGATCTTGCTTCCCAGGAGAGACATGACGCGGCCCCCTTCGGACCTGCGCATGACGATGGGCCGGGCGTCGTCGCCGTCCCGGCGGGCGGGGACGGACTTGACGCCCCACAGCGATTCCACGTGCACGGCGTCGTTCAGCGCCGGGACGTAGCGCGCCGAGTCGCGCAGCATCCGGTCCGCGCGGCTGGTCAGACCCCGGCGCAGCGCCGCGGCGGCCATCTCGTAGGACGGCTGAGCTCCGTGCGGCGTGTACCGCACGTGGCTCAGCGTGTGGTACGGGGTGGACGGGAAGGGCATCAGGGAGAAGTACGGGCCGTCCATGACGGTGATCCCCTTGCCGCGCAGCACGTCCGGCAGGTCCACCAGCGCCATTTCGCACGGCTCGCAGTGCAGACCCGAGTAGCCGACGCCCTGGGGCAGCGTGTCGATCGCCTCGCCGTAGGTGCACACCAGGACGCGGTCCGCCCCGAGCACCTCCCCGTCCTCGAGGGCGATGCGGGCGCCCGCCTCGCTCTCCTGGACCGACTCCACCCGCGTCCCGAGCCGCACGGACACGCCGGCGTCCGCGAGCTCCTGCCGCACGATCTCCCGCAGCTTCACGGCGTCGAACGCCGATTCGCGCGTCACCCAGGAGGCCTCGATGACGGCGGGGTTGAAGAGACGGCGGACCGAGGCGGGGGCGTCCATGAGCGGGGCCCCGATGTAGTCGCAGACCCGCCGGAACTTGCGGGCGTTGGTCAGGGAGCCCCGCGCGATGGCGTAGATGCAGAGGAAGTCGTCGACGACGCACGACTCGTACCGGGACATGAAGGCCTGGTAGGAGGCCTGGCTGCGTCCGGCGGTGCGCAGCGACCGCGGATAGTGGTAACCGCCATGCACCCGGGCCTGGTTGAAGTAGCTCGCACCGCCCAGGAGGTCCTGACGCGCCTCGAGCAACGTGACCTCAGCTCCGCCCCGGGCCAGGTGCGCCGCGAGGGAGGAGCCGTAGAAGCCCCCGCCGATGACGACGACACCGGACCGACTGTCGGAGGCGGTCACTCGGCGGCCGTCGGGAAGAGCGATACGAATCGCTCGCGGGAGAATCTGAGCACCAGCTGCTTCCTCTACGGGGGAGGTCGAGCGCGCGGGGCACTCTTTCTCGGTGGTGACCCGAGAGTACGGTCCCCACCACCGTGAGTAACAGGCTTGTAGTTCGATTTTCGAGTCTCAACGGTTCGAATCGACCCCTGACGTCACACGAGTCCCATCGGTTACGGGAATCTGCGCCGGACCGGTCCGTCCTGCCGCTCAGAGCAGCCGGTTGGTCGCCGCCCAGCGGGTGAGCTCGTTGCGGTTGGACAGCTGCAGCTTGCGCAGCACGTTCGAGGCGTGCGACTCCACGGTCTTCACCGAGATGAACAGCCGGGAGCCGATCTCGCGGTAGGTGTAGCCGC
>JAOPUS010000072.1 GCA_025963345.1 Blastococcus sp.
CCTCCCCGCCGCTGGACTGGCACCTCAACGACAGCTACTTCGTGGTCGCCCACTTCCACTACGTGGTCTTCGGCACCGTGGTGTTCTCCGCCTACTCCGGCATCTACTTCTGGTTCCCGAAGATGTGCGGCCGGATGATGGACGAGAAGATCGGCAAGCTGCACTTCTGGCTGACCTTCATCGGCTTCCACGGCACCTTCCTCATCCAGCACTGGCTGGGTAATGAGGGCATGCCGCGCCGGTACGTCGACTACCTGCCGAGCGACACGTTCACCACGCTGAACACGATCTCCACGATCTTTGCGTTCATCCTCGGCGCCTCCACCATCCCGTTCCTCTACAACGTGGTGAAGTCGTGGAAGTACGGCCAGCTGGCGCTGCGCGACGACCCGTGGGGTCACGGGAACTCCCTGGAGTGGGCGACATCCTCGCCGCCGCCCCGGCACAACTTCGTGGAGATCCCGCGCATCCGGTCCGAGCGCCCCGCGTTCGAGGCGCACTACCCGCACATGCTCGAGCGGCTGCAGTCCGAGGCGCACTCCGGCAAGCGGCACGCGCCGTACGCCAGCGAGCTCCTCGAGGGCACCGGCCGCCGGCAGGGGCCGAACGACCCCGACCCCACCTGACATAGGACCCCCTCCTCCCCGAGCCCTTCGCGAGCACAGGGCACGTCCGGAGGGGGCCAACCCCGGACGCCCCGTCGGCCTTCTCGGCCGGCGGGGCGTTCGTCGTCCAGAGGCCGGGGCCGGGGCACCCGGACGGCGTGCGGCACGATGGACGACGTGCCGCTGGACCCCACGCCCCGCTTCCCGCCCGCCTCGACGGCGCAGGCCCCGCGGGCCGTGCTGACCGTCTCCGGCGTCGACCGGCCAGGTGTCACGGCGCGGCTGTTCTCGGCGCTGGCCGAGTCGTCCGACGGCGCCCCGGCCGTGGAGGTCCTCGACGTCGAGCAGGTCGTCGTCCACGGCCACCTCGTCCTCGGGGTGGTCGTCGGCTCCCTGGCGGTAGGCGAAGCCCCTCCGGCCGACGAGGACGCGCTCCTGGCGCACCTGGGGCGGCTCGCGGCGGACGTCGCCGCGGGGGTGGGCATGACCGTGGAGGTCGAGTCGGCCTCCGCCCCGGAGCCCGTCGCCGCCCCGGCGGGCCGGCCGCACCACGTGATCGTCCTCGGCCGCCCCGTCCCGCCGGACGCGGTCGCCGGCGCCGCACACGCGATCGCCGGCATCGGCGGCAACATCGACGCCATCCGGCGCCTCTCGGACTACCCGGTGACGAGCTTCGAGCTCACCGTCTCCGGCGCCGAGGCCACGGCCCTGCGGACGGCGCTGGCGTCGGTCGCCGCGGCCACCGGAGCCGACATCGCCGTCGAGCAGGTGGGGCTCGCCCGCCGGAGCAAGCGGCTGATCGTGCTCGACGTCGACTCCACCCTGGTGCGTGGGGAGGTCATCGACGAGCTCGCCGCCCGGGCGGGCCGCGCGGCCGAGGTCGCCCGGATCACCGCCGCGGCGATGAACGGTGAGCTGGACTTCGCCGAATCCCTGCGCGCCCGGGTCGCCGTCCTGGCGGGGCTGCCGGTGGAGGTCCTCGACGAGGTGCGGGAGGCGCTGGTCCTCACGCCCGGCGCGCGCACCCTGATCCGCACCCTGCAGCGGCTGGGCTTCCGCTGCGGCATCGTCAGCGGCGGGTTCACCCAGATCACCGACCCGCTGGCCGAGGCGCTCGGCCTGGACTTCGCGGCCGCCAACACCCTCGAGGTCGTCGACGGAAAGCTCACCGGGGGGCTGGTCGGCGAGATCGTCGACCGCCCCGGAAAGGCCCGCGCCCTGGCCCGCTTCGCGGCGCAGTACGGGATCCCGCTGGAGCAGACCGTCGCGGTCGGGGACGGCGCCAACGACCTGGACATGCTCAACACCGCCGGCCTCGGCATCGCGTTCAACGCCAAGCCGTTCGTGCGGAAGCAGGCGCACACGGCGCTCAACCAGCCCTACCTCGACGCGGTGCTCCAGGTGCTGGGCTTCACCCGCGACGAGGTTCTCGATGCCGCGCCGGGCGGGGTCGAGCAGCCCGGATAGCGGCTTTCGGGGTGCTTCTCGTGCCTCGGGAATCCTGCAGAACCCGGGAAGCGCGAGAAACACCCCAGAAGCGGCGGCCGCTCAGGGGCGGTGGACCTCGCCCTCCAGCTCGACGCCCGCCCTCCGGAGCTGGTGGAGGGCAGCCTCCGTCGTCCCTTCCGCGACGCCGGCCGTGAGCGTTAGCAGCACCCGGGTCGCGAAGCCGTTCCCCACCGCGTCGAGTGCGGTGGCGCGGACGCAGTGGTCGGTGGCGATGCCGACCACGTCGACGGCGTCCACACCGCGCTCCCGCAGCCAGTCGGCGAGCGGGATCCCGCCGGCCGCGCCCTCGAACCCGGAGTAGGCAGCGGCGAACTCGCCCTTGTCGAAGATCGCCTCCAGCGGCTCCCGGTCCAGCGCCGGGTGCAACTCGACGCCGCCGGTGCCGACGACGCAGTGCGCGGGCCAGGTCTCCAGGAAGTCCGGGTGCTCGGCGAAGTGAGGGCCCGGGTCGATGTGGTGGTCCCGGGTCGCGACGACGTGGTCGTACCCGGCTGACGGGATGTGCCCGGTGATCGCCGCGGCCACCGCCGCACCCCCGGGGACGGCCAGGCTGCCACCCTCACAGAAGTCGTTCTGGACGTCGACCACGATCAGTGCACGCGTCATGGCTTCTCCTCTCATGCCGACACGGTCTCCAGCGCCGGCTCGCCGCGGGACAGCGCCCAGCCCTCCGGCGGCAGCGCCGTCCGGGCCCGCTCGTGGTGGGCCCGAGCCTGCGCCAGTGCCTCCGCGGGCGTCGCATCGCTGGAGGCCGCGCCGGCCCGGACCAGGGGGACGACGAGGTCGCGGTCGCCGTCCCGGGGGGTGATCGGCGCGCTGCTGACCACCTCGGCGGTCGCCGTCCCGTCGGGTGCGTGTCGGCGGACGGCGTGCTTGCGGCCGCCCACGGAGTGCTTGCCCTCCGACTTCTTCGCCACCGGGACGCCGTCCCGCTCGACCAGCTTGTAGACCATGCCCATCGTCGGGGCACCCGAGCCCGTGACCAGCGAGGTGCCGACGCCGTAGCGGTCGACCGGTGCGGCCATGAGGCCGGCGATGGCGTACTCGTCGAGGTCGCTGGTCACCACGATCCGGGTCTTCGTCGCCCCGAGGGAGTCGAGCAGCTCGCGCGCGTGCGTGGCCAGGGTCGGCAGGTCGCCGGAGTCCAGCCGGATCCCGCCGAGCTCAGGTCCGGCCACCTCGACCGCATTGCGGATGCCCTGGTCGACGTCGTAGGTGTCGACCAGAAGCGTCGTCCCGCGGCCCAGGGTCGCCACCTGCGCGCGGAAGGCTGCCTTCTCGTCGTCGTGCAGCAGCGTGAATGCGTGCGCGCTGGTGCCGGTCGTGGGGACGCCGTAGCGCCGGCCGGCCTCGAGGTTGGAGGTGGACGCGAAGCCGACGAGGTATGCGGCGCGGGCGGCGGCGACCGCGGCCTCCTCGTGGGTGCGGCGCGAGCCCATCTCGATGCAGGGCCGCTCACAAGCGGCGGCCACCATGCGAGTCGCGGCGGAGGCGATCGCACTGTCGTGGTTGAGCACCGACAGGGCGAGGGTCTCCAGCAGCACGCCCTCGGCGAACGGGGCGCGGACCGTCAGCACCGGCGAGCCCGGGAAGTACAGGTCGCCCTCGGCGTAGCCGTCGATGTCGCCGGTGAACCGGAAGTCGGCCAGCCAGTCGAGCAGCCGCTGGTCGGTCAGCCCCTGTTCGCGCAGCGAGGCCAGCTCGACGTCCCCGAACCGGAAGTGCGGCAGGGCCTCCAGGAGCCGGCCGGTGCCGGCGACGACGCCGTAGCGGCGGCCGTGGGGGAGGCGGCGGGCGAACACCTCGAACACACAGTCCCGGCCGGCCGTGCCGTCGGCGAGGGCGGCCGCGACCATCGTCAGCTCGTACCGGTCGGTGAACAGCGCGGGAGCCGGCGCGAGCGGTCCGGAGTTCGGCATGGTCCCGGAGCGTAAAGGCGTCGGCGGACGTTGTCGGACCGGCGTCCTAAGCTGGGACCCGTGGCCGGACCGCTCGCTCCGACACGGACGCCCGAGACGACGGTTGAGGAACACTCCGACCTCGACCGTCCGTGGGTGACCCTCGTCTGGAACGACCCGGTCAATCTCATGAACTACGTGACCTTCGTGCTGCAGGAGCTGTTCGGCTACGACGAGCCGACGGCCACGACGCTGATGCTGCAGGTGCACCACGAGGGCAAGGCGATCGTCAGTTCGGGGCCGCGCGAGCGGATGGAACACGACACCAGCCGACTGCACGCCTACGGCCTGTGGGCCAGTTACCAGCGCGACTCGTGAAATCGTTCCGCGCCGCCCGCGGCGGTGACGTCGTCGCACGCCTGGACCCGGCCGAGGCAGGCATCGTCGGCCTGCTCCTCGACCAACTGGAGCAGCTGCTGGCCGCGGACGCCGACGACGTCGCCGGTGATCCCGTGATGGCCCGGCTGCTGCCGGAGGGACACCGGGGAGATCCCGAGATGGCCGCCGACTACCGCGAGCTCACCGAATCCTCGTTGCGCAGCGGCAAGACCGATGACCTGGCGATCGTCCGCGCCACGCTGCCCGACGGCGGGGGTGAGGTCCGGCTCGACCGGGACCAGGCGGGGGCGTGGCTACGCAGCAGCAACGACCTGCGCCTCGCGCTGGGCACCCGGCTGGACATCACCGAGGACACCGAGCCGCCGGACGACGTCGTCGACGAGCAGGATCAGCAGTTGGCGGTCTACTACTGGCTCACCGCGCTGCAGGGCTCGCTCGTCGACGCACTCGCCGACGGTCGCGGCGGCCGAAGCTGAACACGATCAGCAGCGCCAGCAGCACGTCGAGGGCGAAGAACACGTAGACCAGCCCGTGCAGTTCCACGTCGCGCACCGTGGCGGCGAGGGTGGACACGAGGATCACCGCGGACAGCGCGACCACCACCAGCAGCAACAGCGACCGCAGCGTGACCAGCACGATGTAGGACACCCGGTCGGCAGGCTCGTCGGCGCTGTAGCCGGGACGCTTGAGCAGGCCACGGGCGCCCAGGATCAGCGCGGGGAGCGGGAACAGCACGACCCCGGCGGCGATGAGCAAGTTGACCAACACGAGGCCCGACGGTATCGGTTCGGTGAGCGCGCCCGGTCGGCGCCTCCGCCTCAACGGGGGCCGCGGCCGAGTCGCTCCGAGGCGCCCGCCTAGACTGGGCACCGTGCTGCGCATCGACCGCGCGACCTACGACGCAATCGTGGCCCACGCCCGGGAAGACCACCCGGACGAGGCCTGTGGCGTCGTCGCCGGTCCCGAGGGCAGCGACCGGCCCGAGCGTTTCATCCCGATGCTCAACGCGGCGCGGTCGCCCACGTTCTACGAGTTCGACTCCGGTGACCTGCTCAAGCTCTACCGCGAGATGGACGACCGGGACGAGGAGCCGGTGGTCATCTACCACTCGCACACGGCGACCGAGGCCCATCCCTCGCGCACCGACATCAGCTACGCGTCCGAGCCCAACGCGCACTACGTGCTGGTCTCCACGCGGCAGCACGAGAAGCAGACGGGGCTCGCCGGCGACGACGTCGAGTTCCGCAGCTTCCGCATCGTCGACGGGGAGGTGAGCGAGGAGGAGGTCGAGATCGTCGAGTCCTATCTCTTCGGCCACTCACCCACCACCGTCGTCTACGACTGAGGGTGACTTCCCTCGCCGCCCGGAATCCCGGGCGGCGACCGGGCGTTGGCCCGCTCAGACGCACGAATGCTGCTCCGCGCAGCACCCTTGTCATCCCCGTTCTTGAGGAGAACCGCACGCCATGGCCATCGAGGTCCGGATCCCGACCATCCTGCGCACGCACACCGGCGGCAACAAGACCGTCGAGGGCAGCGGTGACACCCTCGGCGCGCTCGTCGACGACCTCGACAGCAAGCACCCCGGCCTGAAGAACCGCCTCGTCACCGAGGAGGGCAAACTGCACCGCTTCGTCAACGTCTACGTCAACGACGAGGACGTCCGCTTCACCGGTGCCCTCGACACCCAGGTCAAGGACGGCGACTCGGTCACGATTCTCCCGGCCGTCGCCGGCGGCTGAGCCCCATGGCCCGCTTCGCCTCACTCGTCGACTCGCTCGGCGGCACCCCGCTGGTCGGGCTGCCGAACCTGTCGCCAACCCCCGACGTCCGGCTGTGGGCCAAGCTCGAGGACCACAATCCGACCGGGTCGATCAAGGACCGTGCAGCCATCGCCATGATCGAGGCGGCGGAGAAGGAGGGGAGGCTGCGAGTGGGCTGCACGATCCTGGAGCCCACCAGCGGCAACACCGGCATCTCGCTGGCGATGGTCGCCCGGCAGCGCGGCTACAAGCTGATCTGCGTGATGCCGGAGAACACCTCCATCGAGCGGCGTCAGCTGCTGGAGATGTACGGCGCGCAGATCATCAGCTCCCCGGCGG
>JAOPUS010000144.1 GCA_025963345.1 Blastococcus sp.
AGCGGATCATGCGGTTCGCCCATCCGGTCATCCAGGAGCGCGAACGTGTCGCCGAGCAGGCCCGGGACGCGCGGGTCCGGCTGAGTGAAGGCTCGCCCAACGTGGCCCTGCAGCAGTTCATGACCGACCGGCTGCGGCTGATCGACTCCGACCTCGAGGCCGTCTCCTGGGACGCCTACCGCAGCGACGACGGCACCTGGCAGGTCACCGGCGCCTGGCGGGCCGGGGACAAGTCGGGGACGACGCGCTGGAGCTTCGACCTCCCCTCGCGCACGGTCACGCCCTCCGACGCCGCGACGATGGACTTCGCCGAGGGCACCCGCCTCGTGCGCGTCGTCCCGGACGTGCCGGCCGGACTGACCGTCGCGTCGGCCCGCCGCGGCGTCACGGTGGTGCGCGAGACCGGCCGGGCCGAGAACGACCTCGTCCACCACGCGGTCCACGACACCGTCACCCCCGACGTCCTGCCGTCCGACCTCACGGCACACGACGACGAGCGGGTCCGCGACGTGCACGCCGCCACCGGCACCCCCGACGACGACCGGTCGATCGACGCACTGCTCGACGAGGTCGCTGAGCACGACACGGTCGTGCTCAGCCGCAGCGGCGAAGAACCCGAGGCCGACGACCCGCGCGCCCGCATCCCGGCGTGGGAGGACATCGTCTTCGGGGTCCGCCGGCACCGCTAGGCCCTCTGCAGGGGCCCGCCGCGAGCGTGCGAGCGGTGGGGGGCAGAGGGTCCTTTTATGGTTCGCCTCGGTCAGTACCTCCGCATAGCCTCGGCTGCGCCATGACCACCGCCCCCCACCCCGCATCGGACGACCGGGGCCGGCTCTCCGCGCTGCTGCGGCTGTGGCCCTTCGCCCGCCCCTACCGCGGGCTCATGGCCCTCACCTTCTCCGCGGCCCTGCTGGCCACGCTCGCCCAGCTCGCCGTCCCGCTGCTGACGGCGGCCGTCGTCGACGGGCCGATTGCCGACGGCGACCGCGCCGGCCTGATCCCCCTGCTGGCCCTCGCGCTGGTGTTCGGCGTTGCCGAGGCGGGGCTGTTCTTCCTGCGCCGCTGGGCCATGAACCGGAGCTGCCTGCGGATCGAACGCGACCTGCGCGACACCCTCTACCAGCGGCTGCAGCGACTGCCCGTCGCGTTCCACGACCGCTGGGCCTCGGGTCAGCTGCTCTCGCGCGCGACGACGGACGTCTCGACGGTCCGCCGCTTCGTCGGGTTCGCCGCGGTCTTCCTCGCCGTCAACCTGATCACCTGCGTCGTCGTCCTGACGCTGCTGCTGGTGACCTACTGGCCGCTGGGGCTGGCCGTGCTGCTCACGACCGTCCCGCTGTCGGCACTGGCTCTGCGCTGGGAGCGGCGGTACAACATCCAGTCCCGCCTGGTCCAGGACGAGCAGGGCGAGCTCACCACCGACGTCGAGGAGGCGGTGCAGGGCATCCGGGTGGTCAAGTCGCTCGGCCGCAGCCGACTCGTCTTCGACCGCTACGACGCGAAGGCCACCCGGCTGCGGCGGCTGGAGCTGGACAAGGTCCGCACCCTGGCGCTGCTGTGGTGCGTCTTCGAGTTCCATCCGCAGGTGACCCTCGCGGTCATCCTGGTCGGCGGCGCGGTGGCCGTGAACACCGGCGCCCTCACCGTCGGCGGGCTGGTGGGCTTCGTCGCGCTGTTCACCGTGCTGTTGTGGCCGATCCTGTCGCTGGGCTTCCTGTTCGCCTTCGCCCAGGAGACGGCCAGCGCCTGCGACCGGATCGGTGAGCTCCTCGACGCGCCGATCACCGTCGCCGACCGCCCCGGCACGGTCCCCGCCCACCTCGGCTCCCCCGCCCGGCTGCGCTTCGAGGATGTCGGGTTCAGGTACGCCGGGTCGGCCTCCCCCGTGCTCGACGGCCTCGACCTGGACATCGCTCCCGGTGAGACCGTCGCCCTGGTCGGTGCGACGGGGTCGGGCAAGACGACGCTCACCGCGCTGGTCGGCCGGCTCTTCGACGTCACCGCCGGCCGGGTCACCCTGGACGGCGTCGACGTCCGCGACCTGCCGCTCACCCAGCTGCGCAGCGTCGTGGCCACCGCCTTCGAGGACGCGACGCTGTTCTCGATGAGCGTCCGGGAGAACCTCACCCTCGGCCGCCCCGAGGCCACCGACGCCCACGTCGAGGAGGCGCTGCAGGTCGCCCGGGCCGGGTTCGTGCACGAGCTTCCCTGGGGCCTGGCCACCCGCATCGGCGAGCAGGGCCTGTCGCTGTCCGGCGGACAGCGACAACGGCTCGCCCTCGCCCGCGCCGTGCTCGGCCGTCCCTCGGTGCTCGTCCTCGACGACCCTCTGTCGGCGCTGGACGTCCACACCGAGGCGCTGGTCGAGCTGGCGCTGCGCGACGTGCTGGCCGCGACGACCGCACTGGTGGTCGCGCACCGGCCGTCGACCGTCCTGCTGGCCGACCGGGTGGCGCTGCTGGCCGGGGGCCGCATCGCCGCCCTCGGCACGCACAGCGAACTGCTGGCCGAGGTGCCGGCCTACCGCGACCTGCTGGCGCAGGACAGCGAACTGGCGGAGGTCCTGTGACCGCGCAGACGCCGTCACCCGGCCACGGCACCGACGGCCAGGAGAACTGGCGCGGGGTGGCCACCGAGGACGCCGACGAGCTCTCGACCGGTGCCGGGGTCTTCCTGCGGGCCCGCTCCCGCCGGCTGCTCGGCGAGCTGCTGGCGCCCCACCGGCGCTCGCTGTGGGGGCTGCTGTTCACGATCACCGTGCAGAACCTGGCGTGGCTGGCCGGGCCGTTCCTGATCGGTGTGGGCATCGACGTCGCCGTCCCCGCGCTGA
Source organism: Blastococcus sp. (assembly GCA_025963345.1). Taxonomy (GTDB): domain Bacteria; phylum Actinomycetota; class Actinomycetes; order Mycobacteriales; family Geodermatophilaceae; genus Blastococcus_B. The sequence continues at coordinate 2,831 of JAOPUS010000144.1, forward strand.
TCGACGGCGACGTGTGGCCGCTCGTCTGGATCGCCGGGGCACTGCTCGCCGCCGCCGTCCTGGACACCGTGCTGCGGTTCGTCTTCCTCACCTGGTCGGGCCGGGTCGGGCAGGCGGTGCTGCTGACCCTGCGCCGGCGGGTGTTCACCCACGTCCAGCGGCTGCCGCTGTCCTTCCACGAGCGCTACACCTCGGGCAAGACCATCAGCCGGCTCACCAGCGACGTCGAGGCGCTCGCCGAGCTGCTGGACGAGGGCCTGGACAACCTGGTGACGGCGCTGTTCAGCGTGCTCACCATCGGCGTCGTGCTGGTGGTCCTCGACCCGCCCCTGGGCCTCGTGGCGCTGCTCGGCTTCCCGGCGCTGTTCTGGGTGGCCCGCTGGTTCCAGCGGAACTCCACGGCGGCCTACCGGCGCACCCGCGAGACCATCGCCGCGCTGATCGTGCAGTTCACCGAGACCTTCGGTGGGATCCGTGCGGTGCAGGCGTTCCGCCGCGAGCCGCGCAACGACGAACTGAACGCCCAGCTCAACGAGGACAACCGGCGGGCGCACGACCGCGCGTTCTGGCTGATCGCGGTGTTCGTGCCGGCCGTGACGCTGATCGGGAACCTGGTCACCGTCGCCGTCCTCGGCTACGGCGCGCTCCGGGTGATGGACGGCGACCTCGCCGTCGGCACCCTGGTGTCCTTCCTGCTGTACCTGCGCCGGTTCTTCGACCCGCTGCAGGACGTCGCGATGTTCTACAACTCCTACCAGTCGGCGACCGCCGCGCTGGAGAAGCTGTCCGGAGTGCTCGAGGAGCGGCCGACCGTGCCCGAGCCGGCCGACCCCACGCCGCTACCGGACGCCCGCGGCGAGGTCGTCTTCGACTCCGTGCGATTCGGCTACACCGCCCGCACGGTGCTGCCGCGCCTGGACCTCACCTTCGTCGCCGGCCAGACGGTGGCGCTGGTCGGCGCGACCGGGGCGGGCAAGTCCACGCTCGCCCGCCTCGCCGCCCGGTTCTACGACCCCACCGAGGGTGCGGTGCGCCTGGACGGCGTCCCGCTGGACCGGCTGTCCGACGTCGACCTGCGCCGGGCGGTGGTGATGGTGACCCAGGAGAGCTTCCTGTTCTCCGGGACGATCGCCGACACCATCGCCTTCGGCCGGCCGGGCGCCGAGCGGC
>JAOPUS010000179.1 GCA_025963345.1 Blastococcus sp.
GGTGAGACGGAGCAGGCTGGCCCGCCCGTCCTGCGGGTCGGGGCGGCGCTCCACGTAGCCGAGCCGCTCCAGGACGGCGATCTGACGACTGGCCACCGAGACGTCGACGCCGACCTGGAGGGCCAGGACGCTGCAGCGCTGGTCACCGTGCCGCTCGAGAGGGACGAGCAGTGCCCAGCCGAAGGAGGGCAGCTCGCCGTAGAGCTGGACCGCCGCACGCGAACTGACGTGACGGCCGGTCCGGACGAGCTGCGAGACGCTCGACGTCAGGCGGTCCCGGGTCTCGGGCGTGATGGGCATGGGGATGTCCTCGACTGGTACGAATACTTGCAGACCGCAACCATACACCTAGTTGGTTGCTGTCTGCAACATTCCCCGCAGGGTCGTCCCGTCACGCAGTAGTGGTCGGCACCCTGCCGCCTGACAGCTCGGCCGCCAGAGCCGCCGCCGCGGACTGCAGCAGGGGCACGACCCGGGGCACCGCCTCCATCGTCAGCCGCCCCTCCGGGCCCGACACCGACATCGCCGCGGCCGGAGCGCCGGCCGGGATGCGGACGGCGACACAGCGGACACCGGCCTCCTGCTCCCCGTCGTCGACCGCATATCCCTGCGCCGCGATCCGCGGCAGTTCCGCCATGAGCGCATCGGGGTCGGTCACCGTCCGAGGCGTCGCCGCCGGCATCCCGGCACGGGCCAGCACCTCGCGGGCCTCCTCCTCGGACAGCCCGGCCAGCAGCACCTTGCCGACTCCGGTGCAGTGGACGTGCACTCGCCGACCGACCTCGGTGAACATGCGCATCGAGTGCCGCGACGGCACCTGCGCCACGTACACCGCGCGGTCGCCGTCCAGCATCGCGAGATTGGCCGTCTCACCGACGGCGTCGACCAACCGGGCCAGGTGCGGTCGCGCCCACGCCGCGAGAGCCCGGGACGCGATGTCCCCGAGATGGATCAGCCGCGGACCGAGGACGTACCGGCGGCTGGGGAGCTGACGCACGAATCCGTTGGACACGAGAGTCCGCACGAGCCGGTGGATGCTCGACAGCGGCATCCCGCTGTCGTCGGCGAGCCGGCTCAGCGTGACCTCGCCGCCCGCGTCGGCCATCAGCTCCAGAAGTCGGAAGGCGCGCTCCACCGACTGCACCCCGTCGGTCGCACGCCCGTCAGCAGCCATCTCTCGCCGTCACCCACCCATCGTCCTGTCGCCCACCGCGGCGACGACGATTCCGGTTGCCTCCGGCGGAGCGTCTCGCTAGTTTTCCATAGCGCAGTCACGATCTTCCACGGTGCGGAAATATCGGTCGGCGGGCCGTGCGACCGTCCGCAACGATCACGGGATCCGCAACGATCCGGGAGGAACGACATGAGCACGGTCGAAGGCGTGCAGATCACCGGCGCGAGCCACGAACGGGACGACGAGGTGCTCACGCCGCGGGCGCTGGAGTTGATCGCCCGGTTGCACCGCGAGCTGAACCCCCGCCGGCTGGAGCTGCTGGCCGCACGGCAGGAGCGGGTACGGGCGCTTGCCGACGGCGGCAGCCTCGACTTCCTCCCAGAGACGGCAGCCATCCGCGAGGACGACTCGTGGCAGGTCGGCGCCCCCGCCCCGGGGCTGGTCGACCGCCGGGTCGAGATGACCGGGCCCACGGACCGCAAGATGACGATCAACGCGCTGAACAGTGGCGCCAAGGTGTGGCTGGCCGACCACGAGGACGCCAACACGCCACTGTGGGAGAACGTCGTGGGCGGGCAGCTCAACCTGCTCGACGCGACCAACCGGACCATCGACTTCACCAGCCCGGAAGGCAAGCAGTACACGCTGAAGCCCGACGAGGAGCTGGCCACCATCGTCGTCCGCCCCCGCGGCTGGCACCTGCCCGAGAAGCACATCCTGGTCGACGGCCAGGAGACCTCGGGCAGCCTCGTCGACTTCGCCCTCTACGTCGCGACAGCAGGGATGCGGCAGCTGGAGAAGGGCCTCGGCCCCTACTTCTACCTGCCCAAGATGGAGTCCCACCTGGAGGCGCGGCTCTGGAACGACGCCTTCAACCTGGCGCAGGACTTCCTGGGCATCCCCCGCGGCACCATCCGCGCGACCGTGCTCATCGAGACCTATCCCGCGGCCTTCGAGATGGAGGAGATCCTCTACGAGCTGCGGGAGCACTCCGCGGGCCTGAACGCCGGGCGCTGGGACTACATGTTCAGCGTCATCAAGATGTTCCGGACCCGCGGTGACGAGTTCCTGCTGCCCGACCGGAACTCGGTGACGATGACCGTGCCCTTCATGCGGGCCTACACCGAACTGCTCGTGCGCACCTGCCACAAGCGCGGCGCCCACGCCATCGGTGGCATGGCGGCCTTCATCCCGTCCAAGGACCCCGAGGTCAACGAGCAGGCGTTCGCCAAGGTCAAGGCGGACAAGGACCGCGAGGCCGGTGACGGCTTCGACGGCTCGTGGGTGGCCCACCCGGGCATGGTCGAGATCTGCCGGGAGGCGTTCACCGCCGTCCTCGGCGACCGCCCCAACCAGCTCGACAAGAAGCGCGAGGACGTCCACGTCACCGCGGAGCAGCTGCTCGACGTGCGGTCCACCCCCGGCGAGGTCACCGAGGCCGGCCTGCGCAGCAACATCAGCGTCGGCATCCAGTACCTGGAGTCGTGGCTGCGCGGCACCGGCGCGGTGGGGATCAACAACATGATGGAGGACGCGGCCACCGCCGAGATCTCCCGCAGCCAGGTGTGGCAGTGGTTGCACAACGGCGTCCAGCTGGCAGACGGCCCGACCGTCACGCGCGAGCTCGTGGAGAAGGTCATCGAGGAGGAGATGGGCCGCATCGCCGAGGCCCGCGGAGAGTCCTTCGCCGGCGGCCGGTGGGACGACGCCCGGGCGCTGTTCACCGAGATGGCCCTGGCCGACGAGTACCCCGACTTCCTCACCCTGCCCGCCTACCAGCGGATGCCCTGACGGTCCGACCCACCCGACCCGGAGGTACCGCGACGATGAGCGTCACGCACGGGACGGAGTCGACGGCCGGGCCGGTCCCCGGGCCCGTCCCGCCGGAGGACACCGAGGCGACCGGGCAGCCGGATGCCGACCCGGCGGCCATGGCCGCGGTCACCCGGGTGGCTCGCGCGGTCCTGCCACCCGACGGGCTGATCGACGACCACATCCGGCTGCGCACGTACGAGTGCGACGGGCTGGCCCACTACACGGTGACCCCCGCCCTGGTGGTGCTGCCGGAGACCACCGAACAGGTGGCGGCCGTCGTCCGCGCCTGCTCGGAGCACGGCGTGCCGTTCGTCGCGCGGGGCTCGGGCACAGGGCTCTCGGGCGGGGCGCTCCCCCGCGCCGACGGCGTCCTGATCGTGACCGCACGGATGCGGGCCGTCCGGCAAGTGCGGCGCGAGGACCAGCGCGCCGTCGTCGAGCCCGGCGTCATCAACCTCGACGTGACGCGGGCGGCCACCCCGGCCGGTTACTACTACGCACCGGACCCGAGCAGCCAGCAGATCTGCTCGATCGGCGGCAACCTGGCCGAGAACTCCGGCGGTGCGCACTGCCTGAAGTACGGCTTCACGACCAATCACGTCCTCGGCGCCGAGTTCGTCACGCCGCAGGGCGACATCGTGCAACTCGGGGGCCTGGCTCCCGACGCACCGGGCTACGACCTCCTGGGCGCGGTCGTGGGCTCGGAGGGCACGCTGGGCATGGCCACTGCGGTGACCGTGCGGTTGGTCCGGCTGCCGGAGGACGTACGCACGTTGCTGGCGGGCTTTCCTTCCACGGATGACGCCGGCGCAGCGACGTCGGCGATCATCGGGGCCGGCATCGTCCCGGCCGCGATCGAGATGATGGACGCGCTGGCCATCGAGGCGGCCGAGGCCGCCACGCACTGCGACTACCCGGGCGGCGCCGGGGCCGTCCTGGTGATCGAGCTCGACGGCGCACGGGCCGAGGTCGAACACGAGCTCGCCGAGGTGGAGCGACTCTGCCGCGCCAACGGCACGTTCGAGATGCGGGTGGCTACCGACGCGGCCGAGCGCGCGCTGATCTGGAAGGGCCGCAAGTCCGCGTTCGCCGCGGTCGGCCGGATCAGCCCGGACTACATCGTGCAGGACGGCGTCATCCCCCGGACCGCCCTGCCCGAGGTGCTGCGCGCGATCGCCGGCCTCTCCTCCTCGTCCGGGGTCCGGGTCGCCAACGTCTTCCACGCCGGCGACGGCAACCTGCACCCCCTCGTGCTCTTCGACGACGCCGTCGAGGGCGCCGGGCGAGCGGCGGAGGAGGTCAGTGGCGCCATCCTCGACCTCTGCATCTCACACGGTGGATCTATCACCGGTGAGCACGGTGTCGGCATCGACAAGGCCGCGTACATGCCGCGGATGTTCACCGACGACGATCTCGACACCATGCAGCTGGTCCGCTGCGCCTTCGATCCCGACGGCGTCGCCAACCCGGGCAAGGTCTTCCCGACGCCCCGGCTGTGCGGCGAGGTCCCGGGCAGGCACAGAGGTGCCCACCCCCTCGTCGAGGCCGGTCTGGCGGAGGCGTTCTGATGAGCGCTCCCGCCGCGCACGTCGATCTGGACGGCGCCCGCTCAGCCCTCGCCTCCGCGTGCGAGGACGTCACCGATGCCTCCCCGGCCGACGCCGTCGACGGCGTGGACGCTGCGCTCGTGGCCCGCCCCACTTCCACTGCCGAGGTGGCCGAGGTGCTGCGCGCGGCCGCTGCCCACGGCCTGGCGGTCGTGCCGCGTGGCCGCGGCACCAAGATGACGTGGGGTCGGCAGCCGGAACGGGTGGACCTCGTCGTGGAGCTCAGCCGCATGGCCGCCGTCCTCGACCACGCAGCCGGCGACCTCATCGTGGAAGCCCAGGCGGGAACCCCGCTCGCCGCCGTCCAGGAGACCGTGGCCGCAGCCGGCCAGCGACTGGCGATCGAGGACCCTGTCGGGGGCTCCAGCATCGGTGGCGCCCTCGCCACGAACCTCAGCGGGCCCGGGCGGGTGGTCGCCGGGACCGCGCGGGACCTGCTCATCGGCGTCACGGTCGTGCGCGCCGACGGCGTGGTCGCCAAGGCCGGCGGCCGGGTCGTGAAGAACGTCGCGGGCTACGACCTCGGCAAGCTCCTCGTCGGGTCCTTCGGCACGCTCGCCGTCGTGACGTCAGTGTTCTTCCGGCTGCACCCGCTGCCGGCCGCCCGCCGGGTGATCACCGTGCCGTTCGACCGGAGCGAGGAGGCACAGCGCCTCGTCCAGCAGGTGGTGCATGCGCAGGTCGTGCCCGCTGCCGTGGAGGTCGACCGGCCACATCGGGGGCAGGGCTCCGTCGCCGTGCTGCTCGAGGGCACCGCGGCCGGGGTCGAGCGACGCACGAGCACCACCCTGCAGCTGCTGGGAGCCACTGCCCGTGAGGAGGACGGCGTGCCTCCGGGCTGGGGGGCCTTCCCGTGGGCGGGTGCCGGCCCGGACCGGCCGACGGCCCTCAAGGCCACCTTCGCCCTCTCCGGTCTGGCCCGGGTGCTGGAGACCGCGCGCGCAGCCGCCGCCGATGCCGGGGTCGCACTGGATCTGCGCGGCTCGGGCGG
>JAOPUS010000191.1 GCA_025963345.1 Blastococcus sp.
GACACCGATCAGGGCGGCGAGGGTGGCGCTCATGATGCCGCCGCCTACGAGAACTACATCGGGGTTCGCGCTGTCAGGAACCGCGCTGGGATGGGAACGCACGTCTGCCTCTCTGGCTGTCCACGAATGCGCCGGAGGCGCCGCTCCCTTGATCGTCGGCCGAAGTGGGCCCTGACCTGTACTCCGGCGGGTGTGAGGTATCTCGAACCCGTGATCTCCGCCATGAAATCGGACCCGGATCGGCCGTTCCGGCTGGGTGGAAACCCGTCGCCGGGGATCCCGGGCTCACTCCTCAGGAGGCCCGCTGCGCCGGTGACGAGACTTCCGAGGTTCAGCCTCGGACGGGGTCGGGACGCTCTGGGGGCGGGAGACGGGTGCGTGGATCAGCGCGTCCGGGTCCGTTGCCGTCTGCAGCAGGAAGCTGACGAGCCGGCGGACGGCGGGGCGGGCCGGGGCGCGCCAGACCACTTCCAGCTGCAGCCACAGGCCGGGATCGAGAGGGCGCACCTCGATCCCGGGGACGCCGACGTGCTCGGCGACCCCGAAGACGGCCGGCGCGATCCCCGCGCCCCCGGCAACCGCCCGCAGCATCGCCTCGGGGGCGTTCACCAGATCGGGCTCCACCACGACCTGGCCCGGCTTCGAGCCCCCCGGAAGCAGGTGGTCGAGCGTGCGGTCCCAGACACCCGCGAAGGGCTGCCGCGGGAACATGACCACGGTCTCGTCACTCAGCCGGCTCACCCTCACCTGGTGCTCGACCGCCAGGGGATGCCCGTGGGGCAGGACGACACCGAAGGGGACCGCGCCCAGGACCGCACCCTCCAGATCGCGCTGGCCGGGGGCGCGGGACCAGACGACGGCCGCGTCGGCCCGGGCCTGCCGGACCGCCTCGATGCCGTCGTCCCCCGGGCTCAGGGCGACCGTGACCGCGAGGCCCGGGATTCCGAGGGCCACCGCGCGCAGCCTGCCGCCGAGGACGCCGTCGGCCATGGTGCCGACCCGCAGGCCCAACTGTTCCGGCTGCGCGTCCCCGGCGGTCCGGACGTCCTGTCGTGCCCGGTCTGCTTCCGACAGGATGATTCTGGCCCGGACGAGGAGCACGCCGCCGGCGGGGGTGAGGTCCACGCTCCGGGGGCCGCGCACGAACAGGGTGACGCGCAACTCCTTCTCCAGCGCCTGGATCTGCTGGGACAGCGACGGCGCCGCGACGTGCAGCCGTGCCGCGGCCCTCGCGAACTGCTGCTCCTCGGCGACGGCGAGGAAGTACCTCAGCTGCCGCAACTCCACGACGTCCAGTACCCCATAGAAAGGTCCGGGCACCAAGAGCCAGGCGCCTTAGCCTGGCGGTCATCCAGCTGAGTCTTTCCGTCCGGCGGACGGGGGATGACCGCTCATGATCACGGGTATGTTCACCCACGCAAGCGGACGTGTCCGCGGCTCTTCGTCGGCTCGAACGAACCTCGCTGACGCGCGACGGTTGGAGCCGACATGAGGAACGATCCATCGGCCGCCCTGGAGCTGGCCGAGATCGGGGCATCCTTCGAGCCGCTCGCCGATCGTGCCGACGCGCTCCTGGGCACGCTCCGGCGCGTCCTCCCCTTCGACGGTGCCTGGATCGCCTTCGCCGATCCGCCCCACAACCGCAGCTTCACGCCCCTGGCGACTACGGACCTCGACGCCGCGACCGTGGAGCACTTCCGCGGACCGGTGACGGCGCACGACATGGAGATGGTCGGTGCGAACCGGCACCGCCCGGCCATGAGCAATTCGGACCTGCCCTACCCGGCCGAGGAGCTCGCGACCTGGGCCGACTGCCTATTGCCCGCCGGCTACAACGAGGGCCTCGGCGTCGCCTTGTACGCACCGGGGTACCGGCACGTCGGTCACCTCGGACTCCTCTTCGTCAGCAAGGAGCCGCCGTCGTCGTCGGCGCGACACCTGCTCGGGTGCCTCATGCCGACCCTCGCCCGTGCCATCGACCCCATGCGCTCGCTGCTGGCAGCAGCCCGCCTCGTCCACGGGGCGACCGCGGGCGTGGCCCTGCGCGAGGACGGCGTCACGGACGCGCTCCCCGGGCTGCAGTGCCACGCCCTCCTCGCCGAGGGCTCCACCGTGGTCCGCGAGGCACGCGCGGGGATCGGCAGGGGACACCTCCACACCGCTTTCCTGTGGCCGGTGGGTGGTTCCCATGCGCCGGGCGGGCACGTACGGATCACCGCACTCGCGGTGACCGAGGGCGTTCCGGCCGCCCTGAAGGGCGTGGTGCTCATGTCACCGGCCGGGGACCTTCGCGGGCTGACCGCTCGCGAGCTGGAGATCCTCGGGTTCCTGATCGAGGGATGCTCCAACCGCGAGATCGCACGGAGCCTGATCATCGCGCAGCGGACCGTCGCGGCCCACCTCGAGCACATCCTGGTCAAGCTGTCGGCGCCCACGCGGACGCTGGCTGCGGTGCGGGCCGAGCGCGAGGGCCTCTACGTCCCTCGGTCGCTCAGCACCCCGGCGTGCCCCCACGCCAGGGACGTGCCCCAGAGCGACGGCGGGACGTAGTAGCCCTCGCGGGCCACGTGCAGCAAGAGGTGGCGGGGCGATCGGAGCTGGAGCTCGGCCGCCAGCCTCGGCAGCCGTACGGCGGGGTGCGGTCCCGGAAGCCGCGCCGTGATCTGCTCCACGTGCCATCCCTGCAGGAGTGCACCGAACATCTGGAGGTCCGTCAGTCGCAGACCCTGCGGAACCGCGACGCGACGGACCAGGACGACGGCGGACAGGTGGTCCGGCGGCTGGTCCCCGCAGTCGAGGACCGTGATCCGGACCAGTCCGCCGGGTGCCTCGGGGAACGGGCAGAGGAACGACGCGTGGATTCCGGGTGCGGTGAGGAGCTCACGCGCGACTGCGGTGACGGTCGATCCCGATGCGAGCAGTGGGTGCTCCGGGAGGCCCGGAAGCGGCAGCGTGCGGCCGGCCCGGGTCAGCGCCCCGCCGCCCACGGCGTCGCGCGCCAGCCGGGCCACCGACGCCAGGGACGGCAGGCGGTCGACCGCTTGAGCGAGCAGCGGACGGAGTGCCTCGACGATGCCGCGGTAGGCAGTCGTGCGCTCGGCCGGATCGTCGGTGAGCAGGCTGATGAACCCCAGGTGGCGTCCGTCAGCGCTGAACAGGCCCATCGCGAAGCCGTCCTGGAACCCCGCGGGCAGCAGGTACTCGCCCCACGCGCGGATGTCGGCCAGCGGCGCCGGCAGGTCGCGGGCACACATCGGCGGCCGCAGCCTGTTCAGCCCCAGCTGCTCGAGGTCGTCGTCGGCCTCGGGCAGCGCGAAGTACCTGGCCAACGGCTCGGTGTCGCCCTGTGTCGCGACCGGCCGATGCTGACGCGTCTCGGGGTCCCGCACCCCGATCCAGGCCGCGGCGTACGGGACGACGCCGCCCAGGGCCTCGAGCGAATCCTGCGCTCGCTCCCCGACGCTTCCCGGGGATGCGGCGATCTCCGACAACTCCGCGCGCAGGGACCACTCCGGCGCCCTCATCGCACGTCTGGCCCGACGTGCTGGGATCTCGGCGTCCTGCGCCTGCCGCCGCCGGCGCAGATTCTGCGGTCGGCCATTGCACTCATCCTGATCCGGGGGAGTCTCTCGAGGAGCATGAAGAGCCGCTGCGGTCCTGGTGATGGGCGCAACCGCTCGGGCTCGGCGTCCATGGTGATGCTTTCCGCCGGCGGTTCCGATCGGCAGAACAGCCGATTGTTCCTCGGCGCCGACGGCCCCCGGCCTGAACGATCGCACCGAGGAGCGAGGACGGTGAGGGATGGGCCCCTGGACACCTGAGCGTGAGCCTGTGACCACCGCCGGGGGAGCGGTCACCCTGGTGGAGGGCTCGTCCTTCTGCATCAGCGCCCCGAGTGGGGATCTCGGCAGTCCCGGACCGCACGGTGTCTTCCTCCCCTGGCTGCCGGGCGGCAAGCTCTGGGTGGCGCCGGTCCTGCCGTCGTCCTTCACGCCGCTCCGTATCGAGGGGGTCTCCCTGGGCGCCGCACGCATCAGCCGCGAGGTGTCGGATCAGGACACGTCGCTGGAGGGTGTCCCCGGTGGGGTCGAGGTCCTGACCGAGCCCTGCCTGCTGCACGACGAGCCCGGCCACCGGGTGACCACGGCCGTGCGGCTCTGCGTATTCGGTGAGGTCCGGGCGGTCATCGGGCACCGGGGACTGGGGACTGGGGACCGGCATCGTGGCCGGCCAGCGTCAGAACACCCTCGGCTCGTTCTCCGCCGCCGTGCGGAGTGGTGCGAGGTGGGTCGAGGCCGACGTGCGCCGTACCGGCGACGACACCCTGGTGGTCGCGCACGACCCGACCTATCCCGACGGCACCGCCCTGACGGACCTGTCCGGGACCCAGACAGACCAGCGCGGGACGCTGCGACTGCGGACCCTGCTCGACGAGCTGCCGCCCGTCGTGGGGTGAACATCGACCTCGAGTCCTCGATCGAGGACTGCCTGCGGATCCCCGCACGCACGACGGCCGGGCTCCCGGCGACGGTGGTGTCGGACGAGGTGGGGCGTCGCCCGCTGATGGTGTCCTCCTTCGACCCCGGAGCCCTGCGCCTTCTCCGCCGGGACGCTCCGTCGGTCTCCCTCGGGTTGCTGACCTGGTAGCGGTTCCCGCTGGAGATGGCGGTAGCGGCGTGCGCCCACCTCGACGTCGAGGTGCTGGCCCTGCAGGCCGGTTCCCTCGGTGCCGCCGCCCGGGGTCGAAGAGGCGACCTGCGAACCGTCGAGCGGGTGCTCTCACTGGTCCACGGTTGTGCGCGACAGCTGCCGATCTGGTGCCCGGGGACCGACCTTGCCCGGTTCCTCCTGGCGGCCGGCACGGACGCGGTCGTCGTGGACGACGTGCCAACCGTTCTGGGCGCTCTCGCCGGATCTGCGTAGCGGCGTTCTCCTCGGGCCGGCGGCCGCGGGCGCCACCCCACTCACCGAGCCCCCCAGAACATCCCGGTACAGCTGCACGTGGGCGGCGACCATCCGGTCGGTGCTGAAACGTGCCAGCGCAGCCGCGCGGCAGGCCGACCGGTCCAGGTCGGCCGCGTCGAGCAGGCCCGCTGCCAGGTTCAGTTGGCCGTCCCGGAGGTAGCCGGTCACGCCGTCGGCAACGATCTCCGGGGCCGATCCCGCTGCCGTGGCGACAACCGGGGTGCCCACCGCGAGGGCCTCGATCATCACGAGGCCGAAAGGCTCGGCCCACTGCAGGGGGTTGAGCAGGGCGAAGGACCCGCCGATCAGCTCCATCTTGTCGTCGGGTCCCAGTTCACCGAGGTATTCGACGTCCGAGCCGAGCAAGGGCTTGATGGTGTTCTCGAAGTAGTCCCGCTCGTCGGGCTCGCGCATCTTCGCGGCCATCTTCAGGGGCACCCCGGCGGTTCGCGCGATCATCACCGCTTCCCGTGGGCCCTTGTCCGGGCACATGCGCCCGACGAAGCTGGCATAGCCACCGTCGCCCGGCCCCACGGGCAGGGCATCGACGTCGATGCCGTGATGGATGACGGCGGCGATCGGGACGCCGGTGGCGGTGGACGCCTGGTGGTGGGAGATCGCGATCACGGCCACCCCCCGCATGGCGCGGTAGATCGGCGTCACCAAGCCATCGAACGGTCCATGGTTGGTGGTCACGATCGGTGCTCCCTGATGCGCGTCGCGGTACATGGGGCCCACGAGCGTGTGGTCGTGGACGATGTCGACGACGCCCATCGCGGCGTAGCCGGTGATCACGTGGCTCAGCTCCGTGATGCTGTCGCCGCAGACCGGCGCCTGGTCGGCTGCCTCGGCGGTGCCGGCAACCCGTGGCACCGGGCAGGAGCTGTTGGCCGCAGCGGCCAGCAGGACGTCGTGCCCCGCGCGCACCAAGCCCCTGGCCAGGCGGTCGACGACCGACTCCGTGCCGCCGTAGGCCGGCGGCGGTACGGGCAGCCACGGGGGAGCGATGAGACCGATGCGCATGGGTGGCGTCCTCGGGAAAGGGCGCTCGGGGCGCCGGCAGGGGAGCGGACTGGTTCCCATGACAGACGATCGACCGGCGCCGGCTCCATCGGCAGTGGCAGTGCGACCGATCCTGTGCGGTACCGCGCTCCGATGGGGCCGATGCCTGACGCCGGGCGTTGTTGTCACCGAGCCCTCCTGGCCCGCGACGTCGAGGATTCGGACTCGTCGTAGACGTCGCCGCGGCGCTCGCCCGCTCCAGCAGTCAGGACTCGGTCGCCCTCGCCTCGGTGGGGCTCCGGATCGTCGTCGTGATCCTGCCCCGGCGCTGGTCAACACGGTCTTCGCTCCGAAGTACTCGCCTATCTGGCATTCACCGTCGGCATGAGCTTCGCCGTCCCGGAGACCGAGCCGGCCAGCACCGACGTCCGGAAGGCGGCCCTCGGCCACGCCCTTCTTTCCTACCTGTTCGGCACGGTGGTGATCGCCTCGGCGATCAACCTGGTTGCACATCTCGGCCCGTCCTGACCGTGACGGGCCGGTTCCGACCGGTCATTTCCCGCCGGAGCACCTCGGCGTAGAGCCGTTCGTAACCGTCGGCCATGACCGCCGGCGAGAAGCGGCGGCGGGCTGCCGCCGTGCAGGCCTCGGGGTCCAGATCGTCCACCCGTCCCAGGGCAACGGTGAACTCTGCCTCGTTCTCGGCCAGGAAGCCGGTGACTCCCGGTTCCACCAGCGAGGGGAGGCAGCCGCGGGCCATTCCGACCACCGGTGTGCCGGCGGCCAGCGCCTCGCAGACCGCCGTGCCTCCGGGCTCCGGCCAGCGGATCGGGAACAGCACGGCCCGGGCCCGGCGCAGCAGTTCGGTCTTCGCCCTTCCCGAAGCGGTGCCGACCCACCGGGCGGACCGGTCGTCGAGCAGCGGCGCGACGTGCTCGGTGAACCAGCGGACGTCGGGGTAGTTCCGCACCGGACTCGCGGGGTCGCCGAGAGCGACCTCGAGTGCGCAACGGTCGGGCTGACCACCCACCGGGCCGGCCAGCACCAGCGGCACTCCGGCGGCCCGGCAGGCCCGGAGCGCGATGTCGGTCCCCTTCGCCTCGCACAGCCGAGCAAGGACGAGGACGTAGTCCTCCCGTTCCGCCCGAGCGAGTGGGCCGTTCTCCGGGATGGGAACGGAGAGGGGAACCGCTCCCAGGATCTGACGTCGCAGCGCGGTCGGCACCCGCGCGATCTGGGACGCCGAGACGCCGGCGAAGAAGACACGTCCCCGGCCGTCGAAGGAGGCGTAGAAGTCCCAGTTGCGCTGCAGATCCCAGTGCAGCGTCTGCAGAACGGGAGGTCCAGCCGTGAGGCCCGACAGGACGGCTGGGCCCACCACCTCGAGATGACTGTGCACGAGGGTGAACGGCACATCGGCCTCGGCCTGCCGTCGGATCTCGTCGATCACGACCTGCTCGTGAGCGTGCGCGACGCCCGTCACCTCGGAGTACGGAGCCGCGAGCCGGGAGAACTGCGCCGTGGCGAACGCAGCGATGCGGCCGTCCGCCGGCTGTTCGCTCTCCCCGACGGTCGCCAGAACCACCTCGTGCCCCCGACGGCGCAGCTCGGTGGTGAGTGTCGCGACCACGTTCTCCAGGCCTCCGTAGCCCTGGGGCGGCACCGCCAGCCAGGGCCCGGCATCCATGAGGATCTTCATGCCGGGCGTCGGTCGCGCGCCGAACGGCGGGCGCGGTACTCGGGCACCGTCGCCATGGGTGGCCGCTCGACGAGACCGACGTCCCAGGGGACCCCTTCCACGTCGGCGCCGCGGCGGACGAACTGGACCAGTTCGTCGCCCGGGACGCGGAGTTCCGGGCAGCGGGCCAGCGCCGCCTGAAGGATCTGTGCGGCCATCCGACCGAGCGCCGCGTCGGTCTGGTGGGCGTGCTGCCGCGTCCCCAGGTCGACCTGCGCGAGGGCGTTCAGGCCGGCGAGTTCGGCCAGGTCGACGAGCAGCCCGAACTCCACGCCGTAGTGGGACGCGAAGGGCACCTGCTCGAGGAGTCGGCGCCGGCCCGCGTACTCGCCGGAGAGAGGCTGGACGAAACCCGCCAGGTGCGGCCAGAGGGCTCCGATCAGCGGACGCGCCGTGAGCTCGGTGACGCGACCGCCACCGGTGGGGAGCAGGCCCTCTGCGGTCGCCACCGGCCGGTCGTAGAGGCCCTTCACGTAACCGACCGCCGGGTCGGTGATCAGGGGTCCCAGGAGCCCGACGACGAAATGGGGATCGAAGGCCAGCACGTCGGAGTCGAGGAAGACGACGAGGTCGCCGTCGGACACGTAGAGCGACTTCCACAGCGCCTCGCCCTTGCCCGGCACGTGCCCCAACCTGGGCAGGACCTCGTCCACGTGGACGACGCGGGCACCGGCCTCGGCTGCCACGTGCGCCGTCCGGTCGGTCGACCCGCTGTCGATGACGATCAGCTCGTCGACCAGAGGGAGACGTTCCACGAGGTTCGTCCGGATGGCGGCGACGATCGCGCCGACCGTCGCCTCCTCGTCCAGCGCCGGGAGGACGACGCTGACGGTGCAGCCGGCCCGCTGCTTGTCCTCGAGCAGGCGGCAGGCGGAGTAGCTGGGTGCGCGGTACGTACGGCGCAACAGCCACTGGACGACCTCGGTGTGCATGGCTCGGTCCTTCCGCTTCGCGGCGCCGTGACCCGCACCGCCGGAACCCCCGAGGGATTCCAGGGTGGGGCACCGGACCGGACGGCGCTCGATGAGCCGGAACTGCTCCGGCCACTTCCCGGGGCCACCGGTGCGGCCGGCCGGCAGGGACCGGCGGTACGCGGCAGGATCGTGGGATGACGGTCCGGGTGGGGCTGGTCGGTGCCGGCGCGGTCGGGGCCCGGCATGCCCGCACCCTTGCCGGGTTCCCGGACGTCGAGCTCGTCGGGATCTGTGACGCCCAGCCGGCCCCGCGCGAGGCCCTGGGCGGCGAACTCGGGGTCCCGGCGGTCGGGGGGGCCGACGAGCTCCTGCGGATGCGGCCGGACGCGGTCTGGCTGTGCGTGCCGCCGTTTGCGCACGGCGAGCTGGAGACGGCGGTGGTCCGGGTCGGCCTGCCGTTCTTCGTCGAGAAGCCGCTCGCCGCCGATCTGTCCGTTGCCGAGGGGGTCGCCCGTGCGGTCGCGTCCGCCGGCCTGCCGACGGCGACCGGCTACCACTGGCGGCATCTCGACACCGTCCAGCACGCGCGGGCGGCCCTGGCCGCACGGCAGGTCCGGCTGGCCGACGCCCGATGGTGGGGGTCGACACCGCCTCCCGCCTGGTGGAGCTCGCAGCGACTCTCCGGTGGTCAGGTCGTCGAGCAGGCGACCCACGTGCTCGACCTCGTGCGGGTGCTGGCGGGGGAGGTGCGCGAGGTCGTCGGCGGCGCCGCGGCGTCCACGGTGGACGGGCGCGACGTCCCCGACGCAACCGCCGCGGTGCTGCGCTTCGATTCCGGAGCGGTCGGCACGGTCAGCACCTCGTGCGTTCTGCCCGCACTGTCCGAGGCGGCCCTCGACGTGGTGGCCGGCGGTCTGTCGGTGCGGGTCACCGAGACCTCGCTGCGGGTCCGCACCGCCGACGGGGAGACGCTCACCGAGCCCGTCGTCGACGGTCGCCGGGCGGTCGACCGCGCCTTCGTCGACGTGCTCTCCGGCCGGCCCGCGGCTCCCGGACTCGTGGACGTCGCCGAGGCGCTGCGCACCCACCGCCTCGCGTGGGCCGTCGCCGAGGCCACCCGCACGGCGTCGGTGGTCCGGGTCGGCGACCCGTGAGCGCCGCGACCGTCCGGACGCTCGTCGTGCCGCGACCCGGCGTCCTCGAGATCGCGGAGGAGCCCGAGCCGCCGCTGGCCGACGGCCGGTTCCGGGGGCGGACGATGTTCACGGGAATGTCGGCCGGCACCGAGCTCACCTGGTATCGCGGGACCAGCCCGTACCTCACCGCCGCCTGGGACCCCGAACTCGGTCTGTTCGATCAGGGCCGGCCGGGTCAGTCCTTCCCGGTGCGGCACCTGGGCTACATGGAGGTCGCCCGCGTCACGCACAGTCGCACACCCGCGGTGACCGAGGGCGCCGTGGTCGCGATGGCCTACGGCCATTCGACCGTGGTGCACGGGGACCCGGTCACTCAGCACGTGGTACACCTCCCGCGCGGGCTGGACCCCCTGCTCGGCATCTACGTCGCTCACCTGGGCCCCATCTGCGTCAACGGCCTTCTGCACGCCGCCGCCGACGACGGCACCGAGCTGTCCTCGGGTGTGCGCGGCCGGCTGGTGCTCGTCGTCGGCGGCGGGGCCATCGGGTTGCTGGTGGGACTGCTGGCCCGGGTGCACGGCGCGGCCGAGGTCGTCGTGCTCGATCCGACCGAGCAGCGCCGCCACGCCGCCGTCGGCCTGGGCCTGCAGGCCGTCGACGACACCCCCGACGTGGCCCGCGACCTGAAGACCCGATGGCGGCACGGACCAGCCGACCACGGTGCCGATGTCGTCTTCCAGTGCCGCGGTCGGGCGTCGGCACTGGCGACGGCGCTCCGGTGCTTGCGTCCCCAGGGCAGCGTCGTCGACCTGGCGTTCTACACCGACGGCGCGGACGCAGTCGCGCTCGGCGAGGAGTTCCACCACAACGGCCTGTCCGTCCGCTCCGCGCAGATCGGCCGGGTGCCCCGCGGCCTGGCGGGGGAGTGGAACCGCCGCCGGCTCTCGCACGAGACCCTCGAACTGCTGCGTGAACACGGTTCGGAGATCCGGGAGCACGTGCTCACCGACGTGGTTGCCTTCGACCGTGCACCTGCCCTGTTCGCCGACCTGAGCGCACGGCGCAGGCACGTCGTCTCCGCCGCCTTCGACGTGTCGCCGCCGTGAGCCGCCTGCCCGTGCCGGTCCCCGGTGGGCGTGGGGGAGTCGTCCGGGGGTAGCTCATGCGCATGGTCGACGCCCCCGGCGGGCCGGGACCGCCTGCGGTTCAACCCCTCCGGCCGGACGCCGGCTCGGCGTGGGCGCCGCTGCGGCGGACGTGGTTCCGCGCGCTCTGGACCGCTCAGTTCGTGGCGAACACCGGCACGTGGGCCCAGACGGTCGGTGCCCAGTGGCTGATGGGCGACCTCGGCGGGACGGCCCTGCAGATCGCCCTCGTCCAGACGGCCGCGACCTTGCCGGTCTTCCTGCTCGTCGTCCCCGCCGGCGCACTGGGCGACATCGTCGACCGGCGGCGGCTGCTGCTGCTGAGCCAGACGCTCATGCTGCTGGCGGCGGCCGCGCTGGCGCTCCTCACCGCGACCGGGCTCACGACGCCGAACGGGCTGCTGGCGCTCACGGCCGTGCTCGCGGTCGGGCAGGCGTTGGCTGCACCGTGCTTCCAGGCGGTCCAGCCGGAGCTGGTTCCGCGCGAGGAGCTGCCCCAGGCCGCGCTCCTGAACGGGGCGAACGCGAATGTGGCCCGAGCCGTCGGCCCCGCGGTCGGTGGCCTGCTCATCGCCGTGGCCGGTCCGGCGGCGGCGTTCGCTCTGAACTCGGCCTCCTTCGTGGGGGTCCTGGCCGTGCTGTATCGCTGGCCGCGGCCGGCCGTCGAGCGACCGCTGGGCGCCGAGCCGATCGGGCAGGCCATGCGGGCCGGCGTGCGCTACGTGCGCAGCGCCCCCGCGTTCGGCGCCGTCCTCGTCCGGTCGGCGTTGTTCATGGTGTTCGCCAGCGGTCTCTGGGCGCTGCTGCCCGCCCTCGCGCGCGGCCCACTGCTGCTCGGGCCCAACGGGTACGGCGGGTTGCTGGCGGCCGTCGGGCTCGGCGCCGTCCTCGGTACTGCCGTGCTGCCCCGGCTTCGCGCGGGCCGGGGTTCCGGCGGGATCGTCACGGTCGCGACACTGCTGTACGCGGTGGCTGTCGCCGTGGTCGGCCTCAACCCTTCGCGGGCGGCCGTCGTGGCCGCGCTCGTGCTGGCCGGCCTGAGCTGGATCGCCGTGCAGTCCACGCTCGGCGCCGCGGCGCAGCTGCTGCTGCCGACGTGGGCGCGTGCCCGGGCGCTGGCCTACTTCCAGCTCGTGTTCATGGGCGGGCAGGCGCTCGGTGCGCTGGCCTGGGGGGCGATGGCGGACGCGTACGGCCTTGCGGCCGCCTTCCTCGTGCCGTCCGGGGGCCTGGTCCTGGCTGCGCTCCTGGGTCTGCTGCTGCCTCCTCTGCGCCCGCCCCACGACGTCCGGCACAGCGAGCTGCCCTGGCCGAAGCCGCCGTCCCAGGACTGGGCTCCGGACGCCGGGCCGGTGCTGGTCACGCTGCAGTGGCGGGTGCCGGGGGCCGAGGTCCCCGAGTTTCTCCGTGTGATGCGGGAGCTGGGCCGCGCACGCAGGCGCACCGGGGCCGCACTGTGGGGCGTGTTCCAGGACGCCGAGGACCCGGAGTCGTTCCTGGAGACGTTCACCGTGAGCACCTGGTACGAGCATCTGCGCCAGCACGTGGAACGCGGCACCGTCGCCGATGCGGCGCTCGAGGTACGGGCTCGGGCGCACCTCGTGGACGAGGAGGCTCCCGTCGTCCACCATTTCGTCTGGGCCTACGCGGTTCCGACGGCGCTGCCGGACACCGAGCCCGACGTCGTTCCGGATTTCCGACCCGAGCCGGCTCCGGCGGCGGCGCCGGCGGCCGCCGACCCGCCGTGAGCGCCTCCGCCCGGCGTGGGGAGGGTGCGGCGGGAACGAATCGGCATGTCTGCCGATGTGCACCCGTCGCACGCCGGACTGCAATCAGGATGCGTCGCCTCGCTGGCGCACGAGTCGGTCCCTACGGCGGCGAACGCACCGGTTGTCGAAGCGCCGGTCGACGGAGGAGGAAGCGTGAAGGCTGTCGTCTACGAGGGTCCCCGCACGGTCAGCGTCAAGGATGTCCCTGACGCCCGGATCGAGCGGCCCACTGACGTGCTGGTGCGGATCACCACCACGAACATCTGCGGCTCGGACCTGCACATGTACGAGGGCCGCACCGACTTCGAGGCCGGCCGCTGGTTCGGCCACGAGAACATGGGCCAGGTCATCGAGGTCGGCGAGGGAGTCGACAAGGTGAAGGTGGGGGAGTACGTCGTCCTGCCGTTCAACGTCGCGTGCGGGCACTGCAAGAACTGCGAGCGCGGACTGACCAACTACTGCCTGACGGCGCAACCGGTGTCGAACTGGGCCGGGGCGGCCTACGGCTTCGCCGACATGGGCCCGTGGCCCGGCGGCCAGGCCGAACTGCTCCGCGTGCCCTGGGGTGACTTCAACTGCCTGCGCTTGGGTGAGGACGCCGAGGAGAAGCAGAACGACTACGTCATGTTGGCCGACATCTTCCCGACCGGCTACCACGCCACCGAGATGGCCGGCGTGAAGCCCGGTGACCAGACGGTCATCTACGGCGCCGGCCCGGTCGGGTTGATGGCCGCCTATTCCGCGGTGATCAAAGGGGCGAGCCGGGTCATGGTGGTCGACCGGCACGCGGACCGGCTGCGGCTGGCCGAAGAGATCGGGGCCATCGCCATCGACGACTCGAAGGTCGACCCGGTCGAGGCCGTCAACGAGATGACCATGGGGCTGGGGGCCGACAACGGGTGCGAGTGCGTGGGCTACCAGGCGCACGACCCGCAGGGACACGAGCACCCGAACGAGACCCTCAACAAGCTGGTCAAGTCGGTCCGGTTCACCGGCGGGATCGGCGTGGTCGGCGTCTTCGTCCCCCAGGACCCGGGGTCGCCGGACGAGCTGTACAGGGAGGGGTTCGTCGCGTTCGACTACGGCGAGCACTGGTTCCGCGGCCAGAAGATGGGCACCGGGCAGTGTCCGGTGAAGCGGTACAACCGCGCGCTGCGTGACCTCGTCGCCGG